>DAOVUP010000266.1 GCA_030632525.1 Desulfobacteraceae bacterium
ATTGAGACAGCATCTTTTTGCCGTCATAGACGAATACGGCGGGCTGTCCGGTCTCATTTCCTTAGAGGATATCTTAGAAGAGATCTTAGGAAGGGAGATTGTTGATGAATCGGATGAGGTGACCGATAAACGGGAATTTGCAAGACAAAGAAGAGTGACTGAAGTTTGATGGTCTCGTAAAAAGTCACGAAGTTTCTTAACTTCCTCGCTGCAAGCGCGATAAATAGGCATTTCAATCCCGCCTCAGGCGGGATTAGGCATTTTATTTTATGGTAAGCCTCATCTCCTTTACATCCACTTCCGCGCCCATCACTTCGCACAACCGCTTTATTTCCCTCTTTTTTTCGGAGCTGTTTTCCTTGAAGGAAATAATAATTTCTTTGATATCATGGTCGCTAACCATCTTGTCGAGGTCTTTCAGGCCTCCGAACACCGGGTAGCCACGGATCTTTCTCCGCTGTATTCGCGGATTATCGTCCATAAAACCGACTACAGCCATATCAAGATCCCTATTTGTCTCAATTTCCCTAAGGACCATCTGTCCCCCTAAACCTGCACCGTAAACAAGGACTTGCTTCCCCTCCCGATTTGTTCCCCTGATCCCTTCATCCAAGAGGCGAAAAGAGAGTCTCGAAAGGGATACCAATATCAGCATAAGGCCCCAGTAAATTACAAAAACTGCCCGGGAGAAGCTATAAAAACGATATAAGAAAAGAAAGATCAGGATAGGCGCAATGGTTCCGGCCGTAATCGCCTTTCCATAGGAAATAAGATCCCTGATACTCGTATTTTCCCAGACACCCCGGTAGACGCCGAATATATAGAAGAAGAGGATCTGACATGCAATAACGATCGGCAGGGAATTCAGGAAAAAGGCGAAATTAGGCCCAAGAAAACCTTCGAAACGCAAGAGGTAGGCCGTGTAGTAGGCTATTGTGATCAAAACGAGATCTAAGAGGACCTCAAAAAGCCTTCTTCTAAAAGTGATCTCAATCAGGATAGGGGTAATTACTCCTGAAACTTCGCCCGACATAATTGATTTCTCTGTATAGACCTTGACCCTCGCAAGATAGATCCAGAAAAAGAGTATAAAGAGGAGATAGATGGCAATGAGCACTAAGCTGGCTCCAATGGACAACCGGTTGAAGGCGAGGGCCATGAGGCCTGATACCGCAGCAAAGAGGTATAACACCAGGACCGCTTTCCTTTCGGACAAACCGATGGCAACCAAACGGTGGGAAGAGTGATCTCGCCCGCCCTGAGAAATGGGTCGTCGAAACAGCTTGCGCATCAGGCTGACAAAACCCGTATCCAGGATAGGTATAAAGAGGATGAGAATGGGGATTGCAATTACGGAAATCAGGTGGAGAAAGCCCTGGCCGCTCGTCTGTGAAGGGGCCCCGGTTATGGTAAAACAGGCCAAGACAAAGCCGACGAAAAGACTTCCCGCATCCCCCATAAAGATGGAGGCTGGATTGAAATTGTAGACTAGGAAGCCTGAAATGGCCCCAAGATAAGCGGAAAGTGTCAAGAGGAGCGGTGCGGAAATGTGGCTGGGATTCGGGTCTAAATAAAGGTAGAGGAATAGAAAGGCTCCTGCGATAAGGGCGATGCCGGATGCAAGGCCGTCCATGTTGTCTAAGAGGTTAAAAGCATTAGTGATGCCAACGATCCACAGAATAGACAGAAACAGGTTGAGCGTTTCGGAATCGGTCCAACCAAGACGGAAACCGAAGAATACCAAGATGGCGGTGATGATGACCTGGCCAGCCAATTTATGTTGAGGGTCCATATTGAAAATATCATCTATCAGACCCAGGACAAATATTCCTCCCGAGCAGAGGATCATTGCAAGATAGGGTTTGCCAAAATGGGACCAGTCCGTTAAGCAGGCGGCGAGAAACCAGGCCGTTACCATTGCGCAAAAAATACTGACACCACCAAAAAGGGCAGTCTCTTTGCGGTGCCATCTATTATCCTTAGGCACAGCCACCTGCCCTGATCTTATTGCAAGTCTTCGCGCCAAGGGGGTCAGTATAAGCGACAAAGCGCAGCCCAACCCGAAAATAGAAAGATAAATATAAGCGTTCACAGGTTCAGAGTTCATCGTTCACCGAAAACCTTAATCATCCCACGAGCAAGCCATTTCGATTTTTTCCACCTGTGCGGTTACACATCCATTTTTCTGCCAAAGAGGCTCAGAAAGAGCCTTTTTCCTAAAATGTTTTCCTCTGTGTCTTTGAGTCTCTGTGGCTATTTTTTTTAAACGCGCAGGTCCAATTTGTTGCGCATAATGTTATGAGCTGGAGGCCAAAAAATTGATGGCCCGTTCATTTGACGCACGGCGCAGAAAATATATCATAGAAATAATCAAGAAAACATCCGGAATCCAAACGCCAAGTACCGGGGACAGACCCCCGCTCGAGCAAATACTCCTCATGACCATGAGGCAAATATAATAGACTGAAAAAACTGCAAGGCTGACTCCAATCCCGGCTGAACGTCCCCGGGCCCGTATTTGTGCGCCAAGAGCGACTCCTATTACTCCCATAAAGAGTACTGCTAAGGGTATTGAGCCCTTTTCGAGAAGCTCTCTCATCATCCTGTTGTATCTAATCTCCTCTTTTGGAACCGTTTTGAGCTGTTCAATCAGGCTCCCTATTGACAACTCGTGAGGGGCCTTTCGCCTTGAAGCAAGGTCGGCCATAACATCTTTGAGGCCAATGTTTAAGCCATATGTATTGAATTTGATAGTTCGGGCAGCGCTCAGATTCTTATCAACAACAAATATTGTGCCGTTAATAAAATAGATTGTAATGATTCTTTCATCGGGCCGCATCATGATCCTGCCTTCCTCGGCCACAATGGTATTTGTGACATCCTTATCCCGCCTGTCTACCACAAAGACGTCTTTTAACACCCTTTCCCGTCTGGAAAAATTGTTCACATACAAGACCAGATTATCAAATGGTTCACAGAAAACTC
>DAOVUP010000098.1 GCA_030632525.1 Desulfobacteraceae bacterium
AAGTTCTTTGCCATCGATGAGGAGGAAATGGCCAATTGGGAGCAGTAGAAACCTTAGAAATCTTAGTACCAGGCCCCCTTACTACTGTTCAGGACCGCGGGCGATTCGGGTTTGGACAATACGGAGTCCCGCCCAGCGGCGCATTGGATACCTTTTCTCTCAGAGTGGGAAATCTCCTTGTTGGCAACAGAGAAAACGAGGCATCCCTTGAAATCACCGTAATCGGGCCTAAAATAGTGGCCCTTATTGATACCCTGATAGCCATCACGGGCGCAGACCTTCAGCCTAAGCTCAATGAAAGACCTCTGGAAATGTGGCGATCTCAACTTATCAAAAAAGGCGACGTCCTTTCCTTCAGAGGCCTAAAGAGCGGTTGCCGCACCTATCTGGCGATCGGGGGGGGGATAAACGCACAAAACATAATGGGGAGTAAATCCACCAACCTTGCGGCACAATTTGGAGGTCTTGAGGGAAGACCTCTTAAAAAGGGCGACATTATTTCTTCAGATTCTCCAGCCCGTCATCTTAAAGCAGTTGGGAGATCTCTTGACAAAGCATCGATCCCCTCCTACACAAAGGATCAGATCCTCAGGGTGATCTCCGGCCCCCAAGATAATCATTTCTCCGCAAAGGCGAAGGAGATATTTCTCGTTTCGCCTTTCCAGGTTACGTCCCAATCCGATCGTACAGGGATAAGGCTGACAGGGCCTCATATAGAGGCAAAGAAAAACCTTAAGGAATCGATCATTTCCGAAGGAGTTGTGCCCGGGACCATACAGATACCGGGGGATGCTCAACCCATTATTATCTTAGGTGAAACAGTAACGGGTGGGTACCGGAAAATTGCTACCGTGATCTCTGCTGATCTCCCCCTTGTGGGGCAGTTGAAACCCGGTGACACGGTCAACTTCCGAAAAGTCTCCATGGATGAGGCATATCAGGCCGTCCGGGAAATGGAGGATATGGTCGTAGGGTCATTTTGATCCTGTGTTCCTCGGCCGCAGAACCAATTGGTGTCCGGAACTAAAGCAGCGCCTGCGCACCAGGAGCACCGCCAGAAGAGAAACGATGGCGGTGGAACCCACGAGCATAATCATAACAACGATCTGATAGCGTATTGCCAAAACCGGATCTGCCCCTGCCAAGATCTGACCGGTCATCATACCCGGGATAAAAACAACTCCAACCGCCATCATGGAATTTATTGAAGGGATCATCCCCGCCCTTATGGCAGTTGTCATCATATCTTTACTCGCCTCCTGGTAGTCGGCCCCCAAACAGAGCATCATCTCTACCTCCTGACGTCTTTTCCTCAATTCCCCCAACAGGCGATCAAGGGAAATGGCTACCGCATTCATGGAGTTGCCGATGATCATTCCAGCCAAGGGGATAAAATATTGAGGTTTCCACCAGGGTCTGGCTCCAACCACCACGCCGGTAACCAGGATTGAAACCAGGGAGTAGCTTATTACCATTGAGATCAAAATGGGCCAGAAAAAGGAAACCTGTTTTTCTTTCACACGTTCACGGATAATACGGGTGGCAAAAACGATCATAAAAAAGAACACGGCAAGAACCGGCCAGACAGAATTGAGATGAAAAATATATCTCAGGATAAAGCCTAAGAGAAAGAGCTGCACAAAAGTTCGGAGAGTTCCCACAAGGAGATCCCGCTCTAACTTTAGGCCATGGTATAGGGATGCGGCACCGGCCGCGAGTATAAACACTAAGGCCAGGGCTAATTGGCCGGGGCCTATTTCTAAGATTCCATTTTCCATATAACCTCCCTGATGTGGCCTCCGGCCACTTTTAGAAGGAGAGGTGTGATCAAACCGGGTTTTGGCTCTTTGTGGGTAACTGTTAGCACAGTAAGCCCGGACTCCCTGTTCAGCTGTTCAACCATGGATTCCACAACCTGACCACTTTCTCTGTCAAGTGCACTGGTTGGTTCGTCTAACAATAACACATCCGGTGAGAGCAGAAGCCCCCTGATAAAACAGAGTCGCTGAAGCTGGCCAAGTGAGAGAGTCAGGGCATTATCTCCAAGACCCACGTCCCGGAGCAGGAAATCGACTAATAGCGTTTTGAGTAGCTCATCTGTCGGTTGTTCAAACTGGGTGTTGTTCTTAAAGGAAAACGGCAGGAGGAGATTCTCACGCACCGACCCATCAATAACAGTGGGGGTTTGCTGAACATATAAAATTGATCTTCGGAGTACCGGTGGAGGATAAGAAGAGAGGGGACGGCCTTTGAACAGGATTTCCCCTGATAGCGGTTCTTCAAGTCGGTTGATCAAACGGAGAAAGGTGGACTTTCCAGCACCGGAGGGTCCTTGCACAAGATAGACTCCCCCCTTCCTGATGGTCAGCGTAACCCCGGTGAAGAGCGGCACTTCCCGGGAAAAGCCAAAGGAAACATTGCAAAAATCAATTATGCTGCCGGCAGCCATGGTCTGATTGGTTTCCTTTTCATTTCTAACTAATTCCCATCATCTTCGAACAACTCCCCGAAAAGCTCCCTGACCTTGCTCTTCGCCTCTGTCAGCATCTCCTTGCCCGGAGCTGTAATGGAATAAACCCTTCTGGTCTTCCCCTTTACGATTTCCTTTTCTGAATTCAAATAGCCCCTTTTCTCCATACGATGCAATATGGGATACAGGGTACCGGGGCTCAGTTCATAACCGTGCCTCCGGAGCTCTTCTATAATCCAGAGCCCAAAAATCTTTTCTTTAGATGCATGATACAGTATATGCAGTTTTATCAGGCCAGCAAAAATGTCCCGGTCCATGTAAACAGCTTATCCTCAAAGGTATATATCGATTTACGATAACGATATACGATAATACACCCCGGGTTTACCCCAGTCAAGAGAAAAATGGGGAAACACATTACCCTCGACAACTCCATTAAGATCATCTAATATCTTATGAATCGACTTGAAATCAGGGTCATTAGACAGTCACCAATTAGAAGATATTCCCAATGCTTGGAAAGCCAGTGTAGAAAAAGATGAACGTCGAACATCGAACATCGAACGTCCAGGTAAGGGAAGACTCCAACATCGAATAAAAAACAAACCTCACTTTAGGCATTTTAGGCACTTTTTCAGTTTACCCGGCTTAGGAATGAGGACAAAATCATGAAAGTTGTAGATCTGCGATCAGATACCATTACCCGACCAACACCGTCCATGCGCAGGGCCATGGCAGATGCGGAGGTTGGGGACGACGTATTCGGAGAAGATCCCACGGTGAACAGGTTGGAGGAAATGGCTGCGAAACGTTTGAATAAGCCAGCGGCCCTCTTTGTCGCCAGTGGGACCATGGCCAACCTGGTCAGCCTGTTAGTACATTGCGGTCGTGGCGATGAAGTTATTTTGGGTGACAGATCTCACACGTTTTTCTACGAACAAGGCGGATCCGCCGGTCTCGGTGGCATTCATCCCCGTACTCTCCCCAACAAACCGGATGGCACACTCGGTCTTCAAGCTATGGAAGAAGCAATCCGGCCGGACAATATCCACTTCCCGAGGACACGACTGATCGTTCTGGAAAACACCCATAACAGATGCAGCGGGAATCCTCTGACTCTTCGATATATGAAAGATGTGGGGGAAATCGCGCGTCGTAACGGAGTCAAGGTGCACGTGGACGGCGCCCGCATTTTCAACGCCGCTATTTCATTAGGTGTCCATGCATCTGAACTCGTTTCAGAAGCAGATTCGGTTTCATTTTGTCTGAGCAAGGGCCTGGCCGCTCCGGTCGGGTCATTGGTGTGCGGGAACCATGATTTTATTGAAGAGGCTCGGCGTGCACGAAAAGTATTAGGCGGTGGTATGCGACAGGCAGGTATCCTGGCTGCTGCCGGTATCGTTGCGCTTACAGAAATGACTGAGCGTTTGGCAGAAGATCATGATAACGCCCGGAGATTGGCAGAGAACCTGGCAGGGATAGAAGGCCTGTCAGTCGATCCTGAAAACGTTAAGACCAATATTGTGTACATCAATATTGATCACAACGATATTTCATCTAATGATCTGGCTGAACGCTTGAGCCGCGAGGGTGTACTTCTGCTGCCGACCGGACTAAGACAGATGAGAGCAGTGACCAATTACCACATTACCGTGGATGACGTGGAGTATGCGGTCGGTGTCATCCGTCATGAAATCAACAATTGCTGAGAAGTTTTAGCAGATAAGGTCAGAGGTGAATCTGTCTTGACAATTGTGAACAGCGGGGACCTTGGACCGGCTCTGAAATGGCCAAGGCTCATACAGGGCACCCTTATCAAACGATACAAACGCTTCATGGCCGATGTCAAACTCAGAAATGGTCATGTGGTCACAGCCCATTGCCCAAACTCAGGGAGCATGAAGGCGTGCTCCGAACCGGGTCGTCCTGTATACCTCTCCAGGCACAACAAACCTTCACGCCGCCTGAAATACACATGGGAACTCATAGATATGGGGAAGTCACTTGTTGGGGTCAATACTATAGTCCCCAACAGGCTGACAAAAGCATCCATCGCGGCCGGATATGTTAAGGCCTTGTCCGGTTATGACACCATCCGTTCAGAGGTCAAATACGGCAAAAATTCTCGTATTGATCTTCTTCTTGAAAATGGGAAGAAGCGATGTTTCGTAGAGGTGAAAAATTGCACCCTGGTGTCTGAGGGTCTCGCCTGTTTTCCTGACGCAGTGACATCAAGAGGCCTTAAACACCTGGTAGAGCTCCAGGAGCAGGTCAGGCAGGGGGACCGGTCGGTAATGTTCTATCTGGTTCAGAGGATGGATGCCGAGCGGTTCCAGCCGGCGGATCACATCGATCCGGTTTATGGGCGGGAGTTGAGAAAAGCGGTTCAGAACGGTGTAGAGATTCTCGTTTATGATGTGGCTATTGATCTGAAAGGGATCTCTTTAAACCGAGAACTCCCCTATCAACTTTAAGGGCAGAAAAATTACCGTTTCGCCGGGATCCAATTCATGAACGATAAATTTTTCGCAAAGTCAAATTACCACCACCAGAGGTGGTGGCTTGTTGCGGCGGGCTGCCCCTAAAAGGGGACAACCGCCCGCCTTTAAAGGAAAAGGTTCATTTGATTACAACCGGTAGAACCGTTTTTATTACCCTTATGTTACCACCACCATAGGTGGTGGTTTAAACCGATTAATCAAATACGATTTGCTTCACCGTGGGATGCTGATGGAGTTGATCCTCCATCCCTTCATTAGAAGGCACATCTTGGTCTATCTGCCATTTTCCATTCAGATGGACAGAAAGGACCTCTTTATTCAATAGACTGAAATCAACGGCTGCTTCATTCATGGTAAAACCCGAAAAATAGAGGTAAAAGTTCACAGGTTTCCCGCTGAAAGCGGGATTCAGGGTTAGGGGCGACACCGTAACCCTGATGGCCTAGGAGGCTGTCCATGAATGGCTATTCTTCGCAATCTCTGCGTCAGACTCAGATTTTAATCCTCAAAATACTCAATGTATTCCTGTGGTTAAAATCTTCGCCTTCCTTGACCTTGCAATAAATTTCTCATTCTCGGACAGCCTCCTAGTAAAAAGTCAAAAAATCCAGGATTTCGAGTGATGTTCTTAGGGCTAATTACATATAAGCTCCGCCTCCGGCCAAAAAAAAGGCCGGGCAGATCGGGGCAGAAATCACTTTTACCGGGTTGCAGAACCGGTAACCGGCAACTGGTAACCGTAAACGGAAACGAAGAGCACGAGTCACACGGAAAACGATTAATCCTTGAAAGAAGTGAAATGCAGAGGCTGCTCATCCTCCTGGGCCAGGTAAGTGGTCGTTGTTGGAACGGCAAATTTAATTCCCTCTTTTCTGAATTCTTCCATAATTCTTAGATTGACTTGTTGACTGAATGCACGGAATTCCCAACGTTTTGGAGGGTGATACCAGTACATAATCGAAATATTAAGGGAATCAGAATTGAACTCGGTGAAGTACACGCGTGGTGGGCGCTTGGGGTCCATCCCTTCATGATCATCGAGAATATCTCTTATGATATCAACCGCCTTCTCCACCTTTTCTGGCGGCGTATTGTATCTAATGGCAATATTCTCGCTTCTTTTAATGTTCTGCCGACGGGAGACGTTTTCGATCTCTGCTCTTGCCATCTCCTCATTTGGAATCGTAAGCTGAGGTCCACTCCGCAGCCGGATTTTTGTGGACCGTATTCCAATCTGTTGCACTATCCCATCATGGCTTCTAACTTTGATACGTTGGCCGACCCTGTATGGCCTGTCAGCAAGGATCATGAGGCCACCAATAAGATTCTCAATGGTCGGTCTTGCGGCCAGCGCCAGGGCAAGACCTCCAACACCCAGACCCGTAAGGAGCGGTATCAGAGAGATACCAAGTTCTGAGAGGCCTTCAAAGAGGATGACGGCCGCGATGGCAAAGGCGATCAGATAGCAGGCTACTTCGATCAGGCTGGCGTAA
>DAOVUP010000216.1 GCA_030632525.1 Desulfobacteraceae bacterium
CTCCTAAATCCATGAGTTCCTTATGAGTCCCCTGCTCCCTGATCCGGCCATGATGCATGACCAGGATTCGGTCGACCTTTCTTATTGTGGAGAGTCTGTGGGCCACTATAAGGGTGGTTCTTTTTTGAGCCATTTGAGAGATAGCCTCCTGGATGAGCCGCTCTGTTTCAGGGTCCACACTTGATGTGGCCTCATCCAGGATCAAGAGGCGGGGGTTGTTTGCTAATGCCCTGGCAAAGGAAAGGAGCTGGCGCTCACCAGCAGATAGAGATGCGCCCCCCTCATCGAGTTCCTGCGTAAAGCCACCCCGGAGTTTCTCGATAAAGGGACGGGCATTGGCCGTTTCCGCTGCATGACCAATCGCCTCACTGTTCAGTCCTTCCCTGCCCAATGAAATATTGTCCTCGAGTTTGCCGGCAAAGATGAAGACATCCTGCATGCATAGGCTGACCACATCCCGGAGTTTGGTGTTGGACCATTCCCGCAGATCAATACCGTCTAAGATTACTGAACCCTTATCCGGGTCATAAAACCGCTCAACAAGGTTAACCACGGTTGTCTTTCCAGAACCTGTGGCGCCTACTATTGCGGCTGTTTCCCCGGGTTTTACCTCAAAAGAGATATCGTGAAGTATTGGACGGTCTTTCTCGTACCCGAAAGAAACCCTGTCAAAAACAAGATGCCCCCTTATATTAGCCCCTATATTATCAGGCGTCTTTGGCGATTCCGGCTCAGGGATTATCTCCCGGCTATCCATGAATTCGAATATTCGTTCGGTGGAGGCCATGGCCAACTGCATAATATTGTATTTCTCGGAAATATCCCTGATCGGCTTAAAGAACATCTGGATATAACTGATAAAGGCTACTAATGTGCCCAGGGTAAGCTCTTCCTGTATGACTTTTCCGCCTCCATGCCAGATAAGAAAGGCGACAGCTAAGGAAGAAAAGAGCTCCATTGCCGGCATAAATAGGGCAAACACACGAATCTGTTTCATACCCGCTAAGTAATTCTCATGATTGATCCGGGAAAAAGCATCCATCTGGAATTTTTCCCTGACAAACAACTGAATGACCTGCATCCCGCTTATCCGCTCTTGCAAAAAACCGTTTATCTTCGCGACGGTGGCCCTGAGCTGTCTGAAGGCCTCTCTCGCCATTGAGCTGAAAATAAGCGTAACACAAAATATAACAGGAAGAAGGGTGAAGCATATAAGGGCCAGCCTCCAGTTGAGGTAGAGAAGAATTATCAAGATTCCGATGAGGATGAACAGGTCTTTGAATACTGTTATTAAGACAGATTTGAACATCTCGTTGAGGTTTTCGATGTCGTTGGTTACCCGTGTAACCAGACGGCCGATCGGGTGCCGGTCAAAAAAGCGTAAAGATTGGGATTGCATCCTCGTGAAAAGGGTCAGCCGTATATCCAGCATAATTCGCTGACCTGTGAATTCAAGGATGTAGTATTCTATATAACCGATCCCCACCGACAAGAGGAGTAGGAAGAAAAAAATGGCAGCGATCAGGGTTACGCCTTGTACGTCGCTCGCCCTGATTTTCAAAATCGATTTTTCGGGGAGACGTTCGAGGAGATTGTACGGGATCAGCCAAGAGCCATCTGTCATCTCATCAACAGCCTTTCGATCTTTTCCTAAAAACCCCTTTATTTTTACGCCAGACCCGACCCGGTAGAACCGCTCAGATGACAAAAGCCCCTGGGTCCTGAGGAGGTGTAGCTCAGCGGGGTCGATCTTCTTTATGTTGATGTTGGAGATGTAATACACAGAATGAACGTTGTTTGTCTCTAAAAGATGGCTATACCTATTTTTAAGATCACGAAACGCTGGATCTGTTAACCTGTCTGAGTCAATTCGATACCACGAGGCCACGATGTACCGATCAATGGCTATTTTGGTAAGATAGGGAACAGTAAGGGCAAATAGGGTAATCAGAATCGAGAGTAGGAGGCCAAGGGCAATATTCTTTTTGTAGGCAATGGCGAAATGGGCAAGTCTTTTCAGTAGCCTGAAATTATAAGGCTTGCCTAATTGCCCCTCCTCTGCGTATCCATAGTCTTTAAACATGACGAAATCAGATCCCCAACTCCAGTTCCTCTACTAAGCGCTGCTCTTCATACAGGCTTGTATAGACTCCTCCAAGAGCTATAAGGCTGTCATGGTTCCCCTCTTCTACTAATTCACCTTTGTCAAGCACCAAAATCCGATTCGCCCTGCTGATGGTTGAAACCCTGTGCGAAACAATCAGATTTGTCCTGTTGTGCCGAAGATTCAGGATCTGGTTCAAGATCTCCTCTTCAGTCCGGGTATCCACCATGGATAGGGCATCATCTAATATCAGGATGGGTAGAGGCTGCACAATTGCCCTCGCAATGGTCAGACGCTGCCTCTGACCTCCTGAGAGGGTTATCCCACGCTCCCCCAACACTGTGTCCAAACCTCTTTCAAGGCTCTGAATCTCCTCAATAATACCGGCAGCACGCAAAGCATTTTCCAGAGTCTGATCATCTATTCCGCGCCTCCCGAAAATCACATTATTTCGTATTGTATCTGAAAACAAAAAGACCTCCTGTGATACAAAACCGATTTTGCCCCTCAGGGTCTTAAGCGGTACCTGCCGGATGTCGCGTCTATCCAGAAAGACCGTGTTTGCCTGAACGTCCACAATACGGGGGATTGCCTGTAACAGGGTCGTTTTGCCCGATCCTACCCGTCCTACCACTGCCACTGTTTCAGAGGCATTAATTTTCAGATGAATACTCTTCAAGGCGTAATCAGCCTGGCCGGGGTATTTAAGGCTAAGGTCTCTAATCTCAATCTCTCCCTCCACCGACTTTAAGGTGATTCCTTCCGGAATCGTCCCACCGGAGAAGTCTTGCAGCGGTGCGGACGTGATATCCGGGACTTCTTCAAGGATATGGTTAATGCGGCGCATGGATGCCGATCCCCTCTGGATCAGGTTTGTAACCCAGCCCATGGCCATCATCGGCCAAGTCAACAGGTTGAGATAGCTGATAAATGCCACAAAATCACCCGGGGTAATCTCCCCCAAGATTGCATAACGCCCCCCCAACAGGATGACAATGGCGAGACCCGCGTTGGTAAAGATTGTCATCATGGGGAAAAAAAGTGCCAGGGTTTTCGCCAAATTCATATTTTTGGCAACATATCTCTCCCCCTGCTCTTTTATCTTTGCGTATTCCCATGCCTCACGGTTATGGGCCTTGACTACCCTTATACCGGCAAATGCTTCCCTGACGCGCTCGGTGAGATCGGAAAATGTTCTTTGGACCGCTTCAAATCCCGTAGACATCCGCCGAGTGAGGATCTTGGTGAGTATAATAACCACCGGCGCCGGGATCAGGGAAATCAGGGTCAGCTTCAGATCAATGGACATCATGAACCCGATCGCAGCAATGCCGAGGACAGTGCCGTCAATTAATGCCACTAACCCCATGCCGCTGGCCATGCGGATAGCATTGATATCATTCATTGCCCTGGCCATAAGGTCTCCGGTCCTGATTTTTTGAAAAAATGATATGGAGAGGGTCTGGAGATGCCTGTACATCTGATTTCTTAGGCCCTGTTCAACTTTCCTTGAATGGCCCAGGATCAGACGTCTCCACACATAACGAAACAGGGCGATCATCAAGGCAATTGAGACAATTATCATCCCCTGTTGTAACAGGAGAGATCCCCTTTCAGGGGTCTGGGTGACGAGAAGGTCTATGGCCTTTTTGATTACCAAAGGGATAAGGAGGAGAAGAAAATCGACTAGGAGGAGACTGAGGAGCCCAACACCGAGC
>DAOVUP010000104.1 GCA_030632525.1 Desulfobacteraceae bacterium
CCTGGTTACAATAATTCATAATTTCTGAATTCCTAATTCTGATCCTGCGATTCGCGAGACGCAACTGCCCGTAAAAAGGGCTTTTTACGGGCGCATCAATCAACAATCGACAATCATCAATCAAAACGCCTTGGCCATCAAAGGTATGGCAATAAACGCCCCTAATGAACTTCCCAGATTGGTCAACACCACGATCAATAATATCCGGGTGATCTTATTCTTCCAGAAACCTTTCATGGATGTAATATCTTCCGTCAGACTTTCAAAGTCCTTCACCTTTGGTTTGCGCAAAAAAACCTCTACCAGCCCGGCCACCCAGCCAGCAGCGATCATTGGATTTAAAGACGTTATCGGGGATGCCACAATCGCTGACAGAATGGTCAGGGGATGAGCCAATGCTACTGCCGCTCCGAGGCCTGCAAAGATCCCATTGGCCAGGACCCACCATTTGATCATATGTGTTCCGGCGTCAGCGCCTGCCATGAAAAATCCTAAGATAATCAACCCGACCACCACTGCCGGGATGCCCCATTTCAAAAAGCCGCCAAATTTTCCCTTTGGAGGGAGAACTTCCAGCGCCTCTATGTCCACCGGTTTATTCCAATATCGCTGGATCCCAGGTACATGTCCGGCCCCCACCACTGCAACAATTTTTTTCCCGGGGGCCGTCCTGATCTTTTCCGCCAGGTATTGATCTCTTTCGTCAATCAGGACACGTCGCAATTCAGGGAGTGCATCCCCAATTTCCGCAAGGAGGGTTTCAAGCACGTCCCTCTCCTTCATTTTCTCAATATCAGCCTTTTCGATGTTATCCACTTCACCCATGGAGGTAATCAGCTGAGTCAGGAGCTTGATCTTTGTCCAAAGACCCATCAAACGCCATGTCCTGGAGAGAGTCGTGCGTATATCCCTGTCTGCAAGATGTATCCCGGCGTCCACTGTTTTTGCTGCGCTGATGGCCCTGCGCATCTCTTCTCCCGGCTTAATCCCCAATTTCTTCCCAATCTTTTTTTGAAAGGCCGCTAACATAAGATTGGAAAGGAGCAGAAAGGCCTTCTTTTCCTTTATGACCTTTATGAGGTCCGTATCCTTCCATTGATTCTCCTGGGTCATTGCCTTGTATCTTGACTCGCAGAGCTCGACGCACACAGTATCAGGTTTCTCATCCTTCACCACTTCTGCCACAAGGTCGGCGCTTTCTTCAGAAACATGGGCCGTGCCCAAGAGGATAATATCTTTGTCTTCGATGGTAAGGTGATGTTTGTTGTCGCTGTTGACCATAAATGCTCCTTAATTCGAGATCCTCAATAAAGCAGGTCCTGCCTATTACCATAAATTCCCTCCCTTTCCAAGGAGTTTTGATTTCTGCTTGACCTGAAGGCCTATATATGATGGAAATGGCATTTCATCCGGCGGAGTTAGTTTAAAGAATTAGGCATCCTTCATCAAAGCTAAAAAGTAGTTTGTCCCGCGACACGCGGGATTGAAATCTGAAATTGGGGAAAATTGAAGAATCAGAGCTCTTAATCTAATTTCAAATTTCGAATTTCCAGTTTCGGCATCCGATTTTCAATTCGATAATACATCCCATTTCGAAAAAAAGTGTAAGCTTGTAAATGAAGGATGCCAAGGATTGTATATAAAAAACATGCCTGTACAAACACAACATGAGACCTTTGAAAAATGTTCAATTTCGTTCAAGATCAAGGCGCGTGAGGATTTTAGCCACAGGAATATATTGAATATTTCGAGGATTAAAATCCGAATGCAACGCGGAGTTTGGGCGAAAGGGGGCGTTTTGCAAAGGTCTCAACATGCTCAATATGCCTGGGGGATGATCGCCTTGACGATTCTGGCTGTTTTCCTTTTTGGTTGCACTATTTCCCCCTCACCAGGAGGAATGGAAAAAGTCCTTGTCAGTAAAGATGATCCTATTTTTGACAAACGATTCCACGATCTCTCTTTCCACGATATCGACATGAGCGGTCTATGGATCGAGAGGGGAATATTGAAGACCCGCAAAAATATCGTTATTCACAACAATACCTTTACCGAACTTGTTGAAAATACAAGAAATGCGGTTGTGAATATCTATACCAGTCGCATAGAAGAAAAGGAGATGAAATTCGGGGTTTCCCCAAACGATATCCTTCTGTTTCGAATTCCGATCATTTCCGATATCTTCGACATCATCCCATTTAAAGTCCCCATCCCTTATAATACCAAGGGATTCAGCCTGGGCTCCGGTTTCATAATCAGTGAGCACGGCTATATACTTACCAATGCGCATGTAATAAATAATGCCACTGACATCAGGGTCGTCCTGTCCCTGGGACAGAGGGACTACCCGGCAAAAATTGTCGGTGCAGACCGTATGACCGACACAGCCCTCATAAAGATAGAGCCGGACCACTATTTGTCTGTGCTCCCATTAGGGAACTCCGATAATCTTAGGGTAGGCGAAATGGTGCTCGCCATCGGAAATCCCTTTGGGCTCAGACACTCGGCAACATCGGGTATTGTGAGCGCTACGGAAAGGATCTCTCCAGAGTTAAACCAAAAGCTTGTGGACTTTATACAGACAGATTCTGCCATCAATCCGGGAAGCAGCGGCGGCCCGCTGCTCAATTTATACGGAGAAGTAGTCGGGGTTAACACGGCTATGGTGGCGAAGGCCCAGTCAATCGGCTTTGCCATCCCCATCAATACTGTGAAGGAAGTAATGCCGATGCTGGTCCTGGGTCAAACCGAACGAGGCTGGTTCGGTGTAAAGGCTGTTCCCCTGACTGCACAGAAGGCAGCTGAGTTAAACTATCCGGATGAAGGGGGAATCCTCGTCCTTGAGGTTGAGGAAGGCAGCCCTGCGGAAGAAGGAGGGGTCAAGCCGGAAGACATTATTGTTGAACTTAACGGTTTATCCCTCAAGGGTTTTCTACTCTTCAGGAGAAAGTTAATTGGCCTTGCTCCGGGACAGGATATCCGTGTGAAGGTTTTCAGAGAAGGCGAGACCAGAGATATAACAAGCGTTTTAGAAAAAAGACCCCCTGAGGAATAGATCAGGGTTAGGATAAATGATAAAGGAGATTTTGACACCTATGAATAGCTCAAATGCAATGAAACGCCTGCTGATTAGTCTCATACTGCTGTTTGTTTACCTTGTTTCCCCCTCTCCTTCCGGGGCTGCAACCGTTCGGGTGGAGGTTATCCAGTCCCAGAGCCAATATCCGGCTGGAGGCTCTTACCCTATTCAATTCCAGGTGCGAGTTAACAATCCCTGGTATCTCCACGGCACCGGGGCCAGTGAAGAGGGAATCATTCCAACGCTTCTTACCTTCCCTGATTCTCCGGCATTCAAGGTGGAAGGCATTAAATTCCCGGATCCTGAGAAAAAGCTGTTCGAGTATACAAAGAACCCGATTGAGGTTTTTTCCGGGGAATTCCGGGTACGCGCCAGGGTTATCATAAGCAGGAAAGCACCGGCCGGAGAGCAGACGATAAAGGGAAAGCTCTCTTACCAGGCATGTTCTGCCAAGTCCTGCCTCCCTCCTGAAGCAGTACCGGTTCTTATCTCTATGAACATCACCCCACCGGTAGCAGGTACAAAATCCGAAAATCAGCCCATCTTAGAGAGAGAGGCTCAAACTCCCATCACCGACCAACCGATACCGGGAAGTAAGCCGGGCGCAGGTCTCTGGTTGATCCTAATAGGGATTTTCTTAGGGGGTCTTGCTCTTAACCTGACACCATGTATCTATCCCCTTATCCCGATCACTGTTTCCTATTTCGGGGGGAGAGGTGAAAAATTTGGGGGTAAGATTATCCTTCATGGTATTTTATACATCTCCGGGCTCGCCCTTACCAATTCCATATTAGGCGTCTTCGCAAGCCTCTCCGGCGCCATGTTGGGGACGGTGCTACAAAACCCGATCGTCCTAATTGTGGTGGCCGGGATAATGATCGGTTTGGCCACGAGTTTTTTTGGCCTATGGGAGCTTCGGCTCCCCTCCGGACTGACTAATCTGGCATCTAAGAATTTTGGAGGCTATTTCGGGACCTTTTTCATGGGTCTGACCTTAGGCATTGTTGCAGCACCCTGTCTAGGTCCTTTTATCTTAGGGCTTCTGACCTATGTGGGCCAGAAGGGAGACCCCTTCTTAGGATTTCTCTATTTCTTTGTCCTCAGCATCGGCATGGGGCTGCCCCTTGCTGTTTTGGCAGTCTTTTCAGGGGCATTGGAAAAGCTGCCCATGTCCGGTGGATGGATGGTATGGATAAGGAAGATCCTTGGATGGGTCCTTGTGGGAATGGCTGGATATATGTTGCAACCCCTGATACCGGGCGCTTCAGAACGGGTTATCCTTTTTGCAATGATAGCTGTGGCCGCTGGGATACACTTAGGCTGGCTCGACAGGAGCAGCCAGGACTCCCGTCTTTTTTCAACCGTCAAAAAGGGGCTGGGTATCATCCTGATCATAGGGGCAATTGCCTTTTATTTTACCACACCCCGACACGTGGAAGGGGTTCAGTGGATCCCTTATGATAAAAACTTGTTAACTCAAGCAGCCAACGAAAACAGACCGGTAATTTTAGATTTTTATGCGGATTGGTGCCCGCCCTGCAAAGAATTGGATAGAAATGTGTTTACCGCCCCGGAAGTGGTAAAACTGAGCAAAAACTTCCAGAACATCCGCCTGGACTTGACAAAAAAACATCCCGAGCAGGACCTTCTGCTAAAACGTTACCAGGTCCGGGGTGTTCCCACCGTTATATTTTTTAACAGAAAGGGTGCTGAAGAGAAGGGCTTGAGAATCGAATCCTATGTCGATAAGGAAGAGATGTTAAAAAGAATGAGGCAAATGATTCGCCTGAGTTCGCAATAGCAGGCTGGCCTGCTCCATGAGCACGCCAGCGTGCCAGAACGAAAACTGTCTTTTTCGCCGTCCTTGATCTGAACAAAAAATCCTAGTTTTCGTTCGGACACTAAATATAGGAAAACATCCCTCCTAATCTATAATGGCTTGGTAAACCATGTCCCTCATAAAGGTTCTGTAATATACCCGTTGGGCGCGTGTCTGAATCATTATCACGGCCACCAACTCTTCTTCGGGATCTACCCAGAAATAGGTGCCAAGGTAGCCTGCCCAACAATAATCCCCTACTGAACCGGGTTGCGGATTCAGACCTGGCGCGATGCGCACGAGAAAGCCTAAGCCAAAGCCATTACCCACCTCTGGACTGGGAAAACTTGGTCCCAGCTGCATTTCAAGCTTCGGGGCATATTTGATGGTCGCCGGGAGATGATTAGAAGTCATCAGCTCAACAGTCTTAGGGGAAAGCAGACGAACGCCATCTAAGATACCTCCATTGAGAAAGAGCTGACATAGACGCGCGTAATCTTGGGCAGTCGATACCATACCACCACCCCCTGATAACCAATTTGGCCGCTTTGTTACGTCAAGGGCCGATGGTTTCTTGCCTGTAGCAGGATTAACTTGAGGTTCAGCGATCCGGGCTTGTCGATCTGCGCCTTCTACCCAAAAGCCACTGTCTGTCAGCTTAAGAGGTTTTGCAATTCGTTCCGCAATAAAGGTATCGAAACTAACGCCGGAAATTACCTCTACGATGCGGCCCAGCACGTCGGTAGACTGGGAATAATCCCATGTGGTGCCCGGTTGGTAACAGAGGGGAACCTTAGACATTTTTGTCACCATTTCTTCAAGCGTTTGATCATAGCCAAAGGGGTTGATTTCTTTCCACTTGGTCTTGTTCAAGGAAGGTTTACCGAAAAACCAGTAAGTGAGTCCGGATGTATGGCGAAGAAGGTCCTGAATCGTCATCTCCCGGTTAGCCGGTACCAGCACTAATTCCTCTTTGTCCGCATACTCGTTTATCTTTTTGACACCCACTTTCATATCCTTGAGTTCAGGGAGAAATTTTGAGACAGGATCGGTTAGCAGTAATTTACCCTCCTCCATCAACATCATGGTTGCAAGGGACGTAAAGACCTTGCTCATGGAATAGATACGAAAGATCGAGTCTTTGGCCATGGGGTTTTTTTATCTCTATCCTGAAAACCAATGGCCTCAAAATAAGCAATTTTTCCTTTACGGAGAACGATGCCAACGGCGCCGGGAATAGTTCCTTTATCAACAGCCTCCTGAAGCCCAGACGTAAGCCTTGCGAGTCTTTCAGAGGACATGCCGACTTCTTCAGGGGTTTTTGCTTGCGGAAGCCCCTGAGCGAAAGCCGTTACCGCCAGCAATAAG
>DAOVUP010000280.1 GCA_030632525.1 Desulfobacteraceae bacterium
ACAAAAGCGATGTCTCCATTATTCACCTCGTCGAGCATTCGAATATATCTTCTCTTATCTGCGCCATTCCCGTTCATCACCGCTCCCTCTGTTAAGACATCGTCAAATAGTTGAGTGGTTTAGTCGTTGAGTAGGAAAAACTTCCATTACTTCAACACATCAGGGCTTTGGTTTCTCACATCCTTATCATATTCTACAGTATGGGCCAAGAATAGACTTGTCCCCACTTCTTGGAAAAAACAGCATAAGAAACCTTTGCAAAACGCCCCCTTTCGCCCAATTTCGGCGTCAGGCTCAAATTTTAAGCCTCGAAATACTCAATGTATTCCTACGTTTAAAATTTTCGCCTTTCTTGAACTTGAACGAAATTGAACATTTTTCAAAGGTCTCCATAAGTGATTTGGATGTGCGTAGCAGTTTACGGCTCGAAACTTGAAATTGGAAATTAGAAATTGGGGAGAAATGAAACAAGGCTACGAGTTGGATGTCGACAAATCGGCAAAAGAGTTATAGCCGTTTAAGGATCTGCAAATACGGGAAGAGACCTTTGAAAAATCTTTCCCGCTTTCGGCGGAATTCAAGATAAATATCGCTTATAGCGGGACGCTTTAACGGGATTAACCGCAGGGATATGTTGAATATTTTGAGGATTGACTTGATCCGCAAGCTCAATTTACATATACTCATCTCCACGGATAAAAGACGCCCCAGGGGATTCAATTTTTTACTCACGCAAAGGCGCGAAGACGCAAAGATAAAAAACTATGAATGATGTGGTTGGGGTTTCTCGTCAATTTTGGGGCTTTGCTGATAAAGGATGGTATTTTTAGGGTTGCAAATAGACTGTAAGTTTTCTTTGCGGCTTTGCGTGAGACCTTTTCTGTTCCCCGCATCTGTTTCACTGAAGACAGGATCTCCGTTGCACTTTGACCGGTTTATCCGGGTTAGGGACAAAAAATGAATATGGGACAGACTAAGAAGCCTTCGGCGCAAAAAGAACATGTGATCGATCTGTTCCGGGAGCATGTGTCTTCAGGGAAGGCGGCCTTTTTCCGGAAATACGGTATGGATTTTGTGATGGGCCGGAGGGAAGGGCCTTATCTGTGGGATATGGATGGTAACAAGAGGCTGCTCAACCTCCACTGTAACGGGGGTGTATTCAATCTGGGACATAGGAACAGTGAACTGATCGACCTGCTTCGAGAAAGCCTGACAGAGATAGATATGGGCAATCACCACCTGATCAGTAAGGAGAGGGCCTACCTGGCACGACTGATCGCGGAACTGATGCCCTCCGATCTGGATTTCACGGTATTCGGCGTTGGGGGAGGAGAGGCCATAGATCTGGCATTTAAGGTGGCGCGGGCATACACGGGGAGGACCAAGATCATATCCGCCCTGGGAGGTTATCATGGGCATACCGGGCTGGCTTTGGCAGCCGGAGACGAGAAATATCGGAAACCCTTTGGTCCCCAGGCCCCAGGGTTTTTGCAGGTGCCCTTTGGTAATTCGGAGGCACTCGCCGCTGTCGCTGACAGGGATACGGCCGCTGTCATTCTGGAAACCGTTCCTGCAACATTAGGGATTGTAATTCCTCCTGAGGGCTATCTCAGATCGGTTCGCGAGTATTGTGATAGAGAGGGGATCGTTCTTATCTTAGATGAGGTTCAAACCGGACTCGGCCGGACAGGTAAGCTGTGGGCATTCGAACATTTTGATATAGAACCCGATATTGTGGTCTTGGGAAAGGGGTTGTCTGGGGGATTGTACCCCATTTCGGCAACGGTCATGAGGAAACCATTGGAGTCGGTATTCCACCAGGACCCCTTTATTCATATATCCACTTTTGGAGGATCAGAGGTCGGCTGCCGTATTGCCAGGCGTGTGCTGGAACTTTACTCGGAGCCTGAGTTCCTTAATAACGTCAACAAATTGGCAGACCACTTCGCAGAGGGCATTGAAGCCCTGAGAACAAGGCACAACCGGTTTTTATTAGGTCTGCGTCGTCTGGGGCTTATGATGGGTCTGGAGCTGAGAGATCAATTATCCGGACCGATCCTTACAAAAACCGCCTATGATCACGACCTTCTTATGGTGTATGCCAACAATGACCCTTCCGTCTGTCAGTTGCTCCCCCCTCTAATACTGGAACCTGAACAGGTGGATCGGGTCATGGAGAAATTAGACGGAGCACTTGCTTCTGCTCGTCGTTTGAGACCTGTGGCCAAGATAAAAAGCAAGATTGATCATCTTTTGGGTAAATAGTGCCCGAACGAAAACTGTCTTTTTCGCTCCCGCCTCGGCGGGACGTCAAATAAAAATTTTAATCCTCAAAATACTCAATGTATTCCTACAGTTAAAATTTTGATCTTCCTTGACCTTGACAAAAAATCTTAGTTTTCGTTCAGACACTAAATAGAGAAAATGAATATAAACTCAGAGATCGTCAAATAGTCAAGTCGTTGAGTCGTTGGGTTGGAAAATGTATGTTGATGAAGAGCTGTTGCACCGATTTGAAGCAGGTCTGAACCCTCAAAATATTGAAAATTCGCCCATTCCTGCGACTATCCTCGGTTTTGGGGAGATATCGGCTATCTTTCAGCTAACTGATAATAAGAAAGTGGCCTTCAAGCGGATGCCCTTGTTTTCAGAACGTTCTTCAGCCGAAAGATATGCTCGGCGATTTGAGGAATATTGTCTGTTGCTTATTGAAGCGGGCCTGGAGTTAC
>DAOVUP010000002.1 GCA_030632525.1 Desulfobacteraceae bacterium
AAGACCTGTTGGGCAGCCTCCGCTGCATCGGCGGCCTTTGGGCTGCCGTCCATCTGCTGGAGATCTTTCTTCTTTTCCCCCATATACTCTGAGAGCCGCTTGATTTCCAGATCCAAACCCTGCTCAATTTCCCTTGTGAGTGATTCGATTTTCCCAGGCAATTCGTCCGGGTTTACTCCCTCTACCTGTGCCTCAAGCTCGTCGATCTGGAACCCTTCGGCACTTTTCAGCAAGAGAGCCTCAGTTTCAGAGAGCTGGGTTTTGATATCCTGGTATTCCTTGGCAGCGAGCTCTGCCGCCTCAAGATCCTCATCTTTTCCGCACCCTGCAATACGCCTGAGTCCGGCGATCTGCTCCTCTGTCGTCTTTATGGCCGCAGATGCCCCGGTTATTTCATCTTCAGCCTCTTGAATCTCCCTTGTGTATTTGTCGAGAAGAGTCTTGTTCTCTAATGTTTGCTTCAGGAGAGCCTGAAGCTGCATAACGGCCTGCTCCGGCGGCTGGGTTTTCAGTTCAGGATCAGTATCTTCAAGCAGTGTCTCGACCGATTTGGCGAGATTTTCTGCGTCCCGGTCAATCCCCTCTATCCGTTTTTTTAAATCGTCTGCCTCTTTCAGCTTGGTGAAACATCTCTGGATGGCGTCAAGGATATCATTGGCCTCTTCGGGCAGGATTTCCTTGCTGCTCCCCGGTATGGCGGCAGACCCCTTCCACCTCTCCTGCCACTCCCCTAATCTCTCCTCTGCCGTCTGCTGATCGTTGCGGGCCTCTTCAAGCCCGCGAAGGAGTTCCTCCCTCTTCTCTATGAGTTTCTCCCTCTTCACCTTCGCTTTCCTGAAATCGTCCAAGATCGTTTCGCAGGAAATGAAGACAGGATCAAGAGAATTTCCCTTAGACGCACGGACCTCTCCAAGATCTTCTATCTCCGCCAACATCCCGCTCCGCAGTTTCTCTCTTTCCACGCTCTTCAGAGAGATCTCCCTTTCTACTCTTTCAACCTCTTCGGCCTTAAAACGAATTTTTTCGAACCCGTTCAACCAATCCAACATCTCCTTGGGGGGGAGCGGCTGAATGCCGGAGGTCTGCCATGCCTCTTGCCAGGCCTTGGAGACAGACTCAAAACCGCTATCTAATGGTTGCTCCTTCTCGCCCAAGTTTTCGATAGCTTTCTCAAGGGAATGGCGCTCCGCCCTTAGTGTTGCAAACTTGTGGACCCGATCCGCTTCCCTGCGTAGCCTGTCCGCAATGCTGTCCGCCTGTTCCACCTGTTTTTCATATGCATCGGACAGAGGGAGTTCCCTGTCATACGACCTGATCTCAGCGCCCACATCCTCTCCATTCAGCCACTGACGCCGGATCAGTTGCCATCCCCCCTCCCTTGTTTCCCTTACCTTTGCCAAATCCTCTTCTGTAGGCACCTCGCCCGAATATTCAATCTCCCTGACCTCGGCGACTGCCCGGGCCAGATCATCCCGTATCATTTTCTGATCCTTCAGAATCTCGCGCTTTCTATCTTCATATTCTCTGAAATCTCTGTCAAACCGGATTATGGTTTCGCGCAGGGGGATGGACAAACTTCCGATCCGGGCAAGCTCCCCGCTCCAGAGTCCTAACTGGCTAAGCTCTTCCAAACAACTCCTTTTGAGCTCTCCAAGACTGTTTTTCTTCTCGGCTATCATGGTGTCAATATCACCCGATTTCCTGGCTAACTTCACAGCCCGATCCAGATTCATCACATCTTTGACAGGGGGAAGCTGGACCAATGCCTTATCAGTCTTTTCCAGATTCTGATTGATTTCCCGGCGTTGTTTCCGGACCTGTATCATGCCCTGCTCAAGGGCCTCGTGATTTGCGGCTAATCGTTGAATCACTTTTCTCCTGCCCAAAACAGGTCGCAGAGATTCCACCTGTTCCAAGGCCAGATCACTGGGGACCTGCTTCAAAAGAGTTGCTGCTTCAGTCCGGCAGCCTATGCGCATCCCTTCGAGCCTGGGGCGGTCCTCCATCGCCTTCCTATAGCTGCCTAACTTTTGGTGCAGGTCTTCTATCAATTCGCTTTTGTCCAAAATCGACTGCTGAAAAGAAATGGCTTTTTGTTTTTCCCTAAGTGCTTCAAGGCGATTAGCCGCAATAGCCTGTTTCTGCCCGGCAGCGTAAAATGCCTTCTCCGCAGCGCGCCTGCGAACAGCAAAATCGTCAGGCAACAGGACCGTTTCCCCAAGGAGTGCAAGTCGGGCCATCAGGTCGCGGCGCAAGGCCAACTGGGGCAGGGCCTGCTTCAGCCGTTCAAGCTGGCGTCTCTGCGTATCCTTTTCCTTTTTTTCCTGCTCAATGGAGGCTAATTCCTCCTCCGCCCTCTTCAGTACTTCCGCCACCTCTTTCCACTGCCGCCCTGGCAGGATGGCCTCCCTGATCTCCTTTTGTAATTTCTTATATTCAGACAGTGCCTGGTTGATTTCCTGCTTGGAACCGCGAGCCTTAAACAGATCACCAGCTTCTGCGTCCAAGGAATCTAAGATCTCCCTGAGGGATGAAATGCCGGCGCCTGCGGAAAAAAGGGCCTGTCCGATCTCGCCTTTCTGGGCTAGTATGTCTCTGCCTCCCCTGACCAGTACCTCGTGATCGATTCCGTAAAGGGTCTCGAATACCCCTTGCTCTATCCCGTGCAGAAAAGGCTTAAGAACGCCCTCGTCCAAAGGGTTTTCGTCAAGATCAAAGATGTCGGTCTTTCTCCTCTTCCGGCGCAAAAAGGAGATCTCCCTCTCATCCTCGTCCTGCAGGCAACCGCCCACAAGGAGTTGGTCGTTGGCATGCTGAAAATTGTCAGGAGTTCGTTCAGGAAAGCCGTAAAGGAGGGCCTTGAGCGCTCTTAGGGCACTGCTTTTCCCGGTTTCGTTAGGACCGAAGATGATGTGGAGGCCGGGACGGCCTGAATTGAATTGAAGAGTGCGGTCTGTAAAGGGGCCAAAGGCCTTCAGGTCGAGCTGTTTGATTTTCATCCCTTATCCCCATGGCTGATCAACTTTGCAGTTAGCAGTTCTCTCACATCATCGAGAAAAGCCAAAATCTGATCGGGCGCGGTCGGCAGCAAAGGATCGTCCCCACCGATGAGGTCCGGGGGCAGTTTGTTTTTCAGCGCTGCAACCTCCGGGACCAGGTCCATTAGCCGTCCTGTATCGAGCTTAAACTTTTCAACCGCCGTCATCAGGCCTGCCAATGGCGTTTCTTCACCCATGCCATCCTTTAAGCTCCCCTTTCGGTCTGTCTTGAAAAGCACCTTTTCCAACCACATATCACCCAAGCCGGCCGCCGTACTCCGGAACGATTCCCTCAGATGTGCCCTATCTTCGAGAAGCCGGGGATGAACAGGACACTCTCCGGTCAACACTAATCTCACTGCAAGAATCCGTCCTTCAGCCTGCTCTTGTTCTCCCTCCAAGGCCTGCCGGACATGATCGTGGACTGCGTCAATTACCTCACAGTCTGAAAGATCAACCAGGCAGACACTCCAACGCAGGACGTCTAACTCATGGTGCTCAACTCCGATGATCTCTCCATTCTCCACTGTCACGAGAGATGCCCCCTTTGCCCCTGTTTCACGGATATGCCGTCCCTGGATGTTGCCCGGGAAAACAATCCACGGATCCTTAGAGACCTCTTCCCGTTTGTGGACATGCCCGAGGGCCCAGTAGTTATAGCCCTTTTGCCTCAGGTCGTCTAAGGTGCAGGGGGCATATGATTCATGTCCCTCTCTGCCGTTTAATGCAGTGTGAAGGATCCCAATGTTGAAATATCCGGGGTTATACTGGGGATATTGCTCCGCCAGATTTTTGGACATGGCCCTCGACTGGTATCCCTGCCCGTGAATGGCAACTCCTATATGGTCCAACAGAATGGTCTGAGGCTTTTTGGTCCACAAAATCTGGACATTATCAGGCAGTTGAAGGGTACGGGTGATCTGGCTTGCCGCATCATGGTTCCCTGATACCATGAAAACCCGAATATTCTGCCGTCTCAGCCGCCCCATCCTCTCTGCAAAAAAGAGCCCGGTATTATAATCCTTCCACTCTCCATCATAGAGGTCCCCGGCTAATAGGACAAAGTTGACATCCTCTTCAACCGCAAGCTCCACCAGATTGTCAAAGGCCCTCCGGTTTGCCCCCCGGATTTCTTCCACAGGGGCATCCTCATAGCTCTCCAGCCCTCGCAGGGGGCTGTCTAAATGAATATCCGCCGCATGAATAAATCGAAACATGTCTTCCTTTCTGTGATCATTATGATTTTAAAACCGAGCCGTTCCTGAAACAACGACTCAACTCAACAATTCATTACACTACAGGGGATGGTCTGATTAGGGTTAACAATGCGATTCAATGGGTCATCTGTCAAGAGTTTTTGCTTTAAACGGTTCACCTCTTTTCTGAGTCGGCGTTGTTTTTCGAGGTTTTGGTCCCGGCGATGGACAATGCTCTCTTTTAGTCCCTGGTGTCATTGTTCCGGTGTGACATAATCGATACCGGAATGATAGTGCTCTGTATTGTACCAGGGAAAGTAGCGGTCAAAATATTGAATTCCATTATCGAGATCCAAAAAGCGCCCCAAAGAAATATTAGAAATTGGGGCCTGAGTCTCGCGATCCAGGCGTCTGAAGAAGATTTGATCCTATTTGCACAAATATCCGGCTTGACAATATCGATACTATTCGATATTGCCTCCGAGTGGAGTGATCTAAAGTGACTAAAGTTTACCCCGTTAAATGCGTAGGCTATTTACCTGGGTTGTCTAAATTAATTAGAATTTATTATAATTCTTATAAATCAGTTTGGTTTCGTTAAGAGTGCGCATGAAAATCTCTGATCATAAAACCGGGCAAGGCGGGCCCATATGACCAAAAAGCTATCAGGTCAATCCCGTTCACCCTCTCAAAAAATAGATGAACAGGATAAAAAAGTTATCAGTCTCATCCAAGGGGATCTCCCTTTAGATCCGCGCCCGTTTGCCCTTTTGGCGAAGAAAAGCGGGATGGATGAAGATGGTTTCATTGATAGGATAATAAGTCTCAAAGAACGGGGGATTATCCGGCGGTTCGGGGCCACCTTGCGTCACCAGGAGGCAGGGTTTAATTCAAATGCCATGGTCGCCTGGTTAGCACCGGATAATCACGTTGATCAAATAGGGGAGACCTTTGCCAGGTTTCGCGAGGTTTCCCACTGTTATCACAGGGCGCCCCAGAGAGACTGGCCCTATAACCTCTATACCATGATTCATGGCAGCGACAGGGAAGAATGCTATCGGATCGCAGACCGGCTCTCACAGTCGACAGACCTTAAGGACTATCAGCTCCTTTTCAGCGAAAAGGAGTTCAAGAAAACAAGCATGCAATATTTTTCGGAGAAAAATCATGGGAAAAAAACAATCTGAACTCCTTTTTAAAAAGGCTCAAAAATACATTCCTGGTGGGGTGAACAGCCCGGTAAGAGCAGGGAAGTCGGTTGGCATGAACCCGCCCTTTATTGCCGAGGCAAATGGGGCCTTGATCCGGGACGTGGACGGAAATGAGTATATAGACTATGTGGGCTCGTGGGGGCCTATGATACTGGGCCATGCCCATCCAACGGTAGTCTCCGCAGTTGAAAAAAGGATTGCCAAGGGAACAAGCTACGGTGCGCCAACAGAACTGGAAGTGACAATGGCAGAGACCATTGTTGACATGGTGCCATCTATGGAGATGGTCCGAATGGTAAATTCCGGTACCGAAGCCACCATGAGCGCCATCCGTCTTGCCAGGGGGTACACAGATAGGAAAAAGATTGTCAAATTTGACGGATGTTATCATGGCCACGCCGACAGCCTCCTTGTATCAGCGGGCTCAGGGGTGGCCACACTCGGCATTCCAGGTAGTCCGGGAGTGCCGGAGGACTTAGCCAAACATACCATTTCAATCCCCTTTAATGATATAGAAGCAGTGAATCAGGTCTTTGACAAATACGGCCCGGAGATTGCCTGTATTATTGTTGAGCCGATCCCCGGCAATATGGGTGTGGTCATACCCGATAAACCCTTCTTGAGAGAGCTCAGGAAAGTTACCCGAGAGCACGGCGCCCTTCTCATTTTTGATGAGGTAATCAGTGGTTTCAGGGTCGCGCCGGGCGGGGCGCAGGAGATCTACGGTATGCTGCCTGATCTCACCTGTCTTGGAAAGATCATAGGTGGTGGTCTGCCGGTCGGGGCGTACGGGGGCAAAAAAGAAATCATGATGTGCATGGCTCCTGAAGGGGAAATCTACCAGGCAGGCACCCTTTCAGGGAACCCTCTGGCAATGGCAGCCGGAATTGCCACACTCGAAATCCTCAAACAGGGGAATCTCTACACGGAACTTGAGCAAAAAAGTGATATCCTTTTTTCAGGGCTTGAAAACGCGGCACAAGATGCCGGTATCCGGGTAGTTATAAACCGTGTCGGATCAATGGGCACCCTCTTTTTTACGGCCAAACCGGTCTCGAACTTTGCCGATGCCAAGGAGAGTAACCAGGATTTCTTTAAAAAATATTACAGAGACATGCTTGAACAGGGCATATATTTGGCCCCATCCCCCTTTGAAGCCAGTTTCCTGTCCGCAGCCCACACAAACGAAATGATAGAAAAAACCATTCAGTCCGCCTCAAAGTCCTTCAGGAATATGCTGGAATAACTGCTTTTACCGGGCAAAAACCTGTTGACTTTGCCGGAAAACTTATGATAGGAACGACACGGGTTTTTTATTGAAATGGACAAAGACCTAAAGAAAACCATCAAGGACTTAGGGTATGTCAGTACAATCGGCATGACTATGGCCTTCTCCATCGCGTTAGGGGCCCTGATCGGCTACTACCTCGACCGGTGGTTAGGGACTAAACCCTGGTTATTTTTCCTCTTTTTTGGATTCGGCATCGCTGCTGCATTCAGAAATCTTTATATTTTGTACAAGAAGGCAAAAGATCTGTGACAGAAAGGGAAAAACTGCTAAGGCAAATCACAACGACTAACTGGATCTTTCTTTTGATCTTAGGTTCATTGAGCTCTGTATTTATGAATGCCACTTTTACCTTAGGCGTGATCCTGGGCGGTCTTATCATCATCGCCAATTTCAGTGTGCTTCAACACACCATCCGGTACGCTTTCTCTGATCAGGGGGCAATGGGGGGGAAAAGGATCTCTATCATCGCAAAATATTATTTTAGGCTTGCCATTATGGGCCTGATTATTTATATCCTTATCACCAACGGCTGGGTCAATCCCATAGGTTTGGCTGTCGGACTATCGATAGTGATATTCAGCATCCTTAATTTTGGAATCCGCACAGCCTGGAAAACATCATCACGGGAGGCAATATAAGTCATGGAGCACCCTATTTTCTTTATTGATGCAATCCTGTCGGCCATGGGGGTCGAGCATGCGGGGGCCTATTCGCATATAACCTACACATGGTTAGTTATGCTAATTCTTATTGCGAGCGCCTTTTTCCTTGCAAAAAAAGTCAAGCTCGTGCCTGAAAAGGGGCAGAACTTCTTTGAGGTCCTGATTGACGGTCTTGAGACCTTCATGGTGGAAATTTCCGGGCCTGAGGGAAGGTTCTTTTTTCCCTATATTGCCACCGTCTTCCTTTTTATTCTCGTCTCCAACCTGATCGGCCTTATACCGGGCTTCTTTTCGCCCACTGCCAATCTCAATACCACCCTTGCCTTAGCCCTGTGTACATTTGTTGCCACCCACGCCATTGGAATAAAGTTCCATGGCGCCAAGTATATTAAACATTTTTGCGGGCCGGTATGGTGGTTGATCCCTTTGATGTTTCCCATTGAATTAATCGGTCATTTAGCCAGGATCATGTCCCTTAGCGTTCGACTTTTCGGGAATATATTCGGCAAGGAGATGGTCCTTGCGATCCTGTTTGGGCTGGCAGGCCTTTACCTTGCGCCCCTGCCGATCATGTTTTTAGGGATCCTGGTATGCTTTATCCAGGCCGTCGTATTCATGCTCTTATCCACAATGTATTTTGTGGGTGCAATGGAGCACTCCCATTAGGCGAATCGAGGATTTTAGGGATTGAGGGATTGAGAGATTAAAAGAATCTTCATTCAATTCCTAAATTCCTGAATACGCAATTCCTAAATTATTTTCTGTTTTTTAATCTTCGGAAGAAGGCCATAAAATAACTTTTTGAGAAAGGAGGTTACATGTCTAAGAGAACTTTAATTGGGGTTGTTACAACGGTGTTTGTCCTCGGGATGGCTTCATTAGCCTTTGCCGGTGAAGACAGCGCAGTCAAGGCCGCCGGGCTATGGGTATTCTTTGGAATTGCCATTTCCTGCGGTATCAGCATCGGCATGGCTGCTCTCGGAACCGGTCTTGGTATGGGAAACGCAATTAACGCTGCCCTCCAGGGAACAGCCAGGAACCCGGAAGCAAGCGGAAAGATCATGACCACCATGATTATCGGTCTGGCTCTGATCGAGTCCCTCTGTATTTACGCCCTGGTCATCTGCTTTATTCTTGTTTTCAAGATTCCGGACCTGGGTGGCATGCACAATCTTATCGTGAAATCCTTAGGCGGTTGATAAACCTTTAAAAAAAAGAGGGGGTCTTTATAAGGCCCTCTCTTTTGTCTCGATTCATGTGCATTATTTCACAATATTAGACCCTTAAGACTTGTCCGGATACCCGATGACTAAAGAATCCAAAATACCGAATCCCACCATAGAGCGTTTGGCATTCTATTCAAGACCGCTTGAGGCCCTTCTCAAGGGTGGCCCCCCGGTCATCTCTTCTGAGAAATTAGCGGGATTATGCGGGGTCAATCCCGCACAGGTCAGAAAGGATTTGGCATATTTCGGCGAATTTGGGGTCCGTGGAGTGGGATATGAAATACGGGACCTGTTGAAAGAGATTAAGGGGATCTTGGCAACGGACAGGGAATGGACTCTCTGCATAGTGGGAATGGGTAATCTCGGAATCAGCCTGGTTGAAAACGAAAATTTCAAGAAAAGAGGCTACTTATTTGTGGCCGCATTTGATTCGGACACAAGAAAAATAGGCAGACAACTACCATGCGGGCTAACCATCGAACCAGAAAGAAAAATCAGGGAACTCGTCCGGGAGCTTGGCATCGAGATCGGTGTCATTACCACTCCCTCCCGTGCGGCGCAGAGAGTTACAGAGATACTCTCGGATGCAGGAGTAAAGGCGATACTCAATTTTGCCCCCATCCAGGTAAGAACTCCCGAATCTTGTATCGTTGAAAATGTCGATTTTTCAGTAAAACTCGAAAACCTCGTTTACCACCTCGAAAGACTTTATAAGGGCAAAAAAAATGGCTAAAGCATCTTTTTCAAAAACTGTCCGGTATAGGAGCCCTCTATGACCGCCACTTCCTCTGGTGTCCCTGCCCCCACCACATAACCTCCCTTGTCACCTCCCTCCGGTCCTAAATCGATTATATGATCGGCCACTTTTATCACATCGAGATTATGCTCGATAACCACCACCGTGTTTCTAAGGCTTACTAAATAGTTCAATACCTCCAAGAGCTTTTCAATATCAGCGAAATGGAGCCCGGTAGTCGGCTCATCGAGTAAATAAAGGGTCCTCCCGGTGTTTCTCTTGCTCAATTCCTTGGACAGCTTGATCCTCTGGGCCTCGCCGCCTGAAAGGGTGGTAGCCTGCTGGCCTAACTTGATATAACCTAACCCCACATCAACAAGTGTCTTCAATTTGTTCTTTATCACTGGAATATTCTCAAAAAAGAGAAAGGCCTGGTTAACCGTCATGCTGAGGATATCGGCAACGGTATACCCCTTATACTTGATCTCTAACGTATCCCTGTTATATCGGAATCCCTTGCACGCCTCACACGTGACATAGACATCTGGAAGGAAATGCATCTCAATCTTTATGATGCCGTCTCCCTTGCACGCTTCACACCTCCCCCCTTTTACATTAAAACTGAATCGACCGGGCTTGTATCCCCTGGTCTTTGATTCAGGCAGCATGGAAAACAGATCTCTGATATGAGTAAATACCCCGGTGTATGTTGCAGGGTTTGAACGGGGAGTCCTTCCGATGGGGCTCTGGTCGATGTTGATCACCTTGTCAAGGTGTTGAATCCCCTTAATAGACTTTACAGGGCCAACTCTCCCCTTGGACCGATATAGTTTCTGGCTGAGGGCGGGATAGAGAGTCCCGTTAATCAGACTGCTTTTCCCTGAACCAGAAACACCGGTTATACAGGTAAATGTTCCAAGAGGGATCGTAGCAACAATCTCTTTCAAATTATTCTCTCTGGCACCCTCTATAATAATGGCTGCCCCGTTCCCCTTCCTCCTCTCACTTGGGACAGGAATGGCTCTCCGGCCGGAAAGATACTCTCCTGTCAGAGAAGCCCGGGTTGCCATCAACTCATCAGGAGGGCCGGCAAATACCACTTCACCCCCTTTCATCCCCGCCCCCGGACCCATATCGATCACATGGTCTGCAGACAAAATGGTCTCGGCATCATGTTCAACCACCAAAACCGTGTTTCCCAGTTCCTTCAATTGCTTCAAATTTCGGAGCAGCCTCAGGTTGTCTCTCTGATGAAGGCCTATGCTCGGTTCATCCAGCACGTAGAGGACACCTGCAAGTCTTGAACTGATCTGGGTGGCCAGCCTGATCCGTTGATCCTCACCACCTGACAGAGTCCCGGAGGAACGGTCAATTGTCAGATAATCAAGCCCCACACTTTTCAGGAAACCGAGTCGGTCTTTGATCTCCTTTAAAATCCTGCGGGCAATGACTTCTTTCTTGGAATCCAGTTTCAAGTCTTTAAAAAATTTATATGTCTTATCAATGGAGAGCGCCGAAATCTCGTTGATCGCCCTTGCCCCCACTCGAACAGATATGCTATTAGGCTTCAATCTTGCGCCATTGCATGAGGGGCAGGGCCTTATGCTCATATAATTTTCGATTTCGTACCTGACCTGATAGGAATCTGTTTCATGATAACGTCTGTCCAAATTAGGGATAATCCCCTCAAAGGGACGCGTATAAGAATATCTCCGGTCATCCCTTTCAAAGAAAAACTTGATCTCATCCGTGCCAGAGCCGTGCAGGAAAGCGTTCCTGATTTCTTCCGGCAGATCCCCGAAGGATGTATAAATGTCTATCCCGTAATGTTGACAAAGCGCATCCAGCATCTGCTGAAAATGGACGGAGTGTCGGTTTGCCCACGGAGCGACGGCGCCTTCCCTCAAGGAGAGACCACGGTCAGGGATAATAAGGTCAGGATCAAAATACCTCTTTGTACCTAAACCGCTGCACTCCTCGCACGCTCCCTGGGGATTATTGAAGGAAAACATCTGGGGGGTCAAATCGGGAATGCTGAGACCGCACTTGGGACAGACGGCCTTCTGATTGAAAAAAATATCCCCTGAATCAATAACGCTCACAACGGCTTTGCCGTCAGAGAGGGAGAGGGTAAGTTCCATTGAATCGGTCAGACGTCGCAGGAGATCCTTCTTTATGATCAGCCGATCCACCACCACGTCGATCTTATGTTTCCTGTTCTTTTCGAGGATAATATCTTCGTCTAAGAGCCTTATATCTCCATCTATCATTACCCTGGTAAACCCGTCTTTGCGTAGTCCCTGGAGAAGCTTGATATGCTCTCCCTTCCGTCCCTCGACCAAAGGCGCTAAGACCTGAATTTTAGTCCCTTGTTTAAGCCCCATGATCTTATCCACAATCTCCTGAACAGTCTGGGAGATTATCTCTAAATCGCATTCGGGACAATATGGCTGACCTACCCTCGCGAAAAGGACCCGCAGGTAATCATATATCTCGGTGACCGTTCCCACCGTGGACCGTGGATTCCGACTGGAACCACGCTGTTGGATAGATATGGCAGGAGAGAGCCCTTCTATGGAATCCACATCCGGCTTTTCCATCTGTTCTAAGAACTGACGGGCATATGCGGAAAGTGACTCCACGTACCTCCGCTGGCCCTCCGCATAGATGGTGTCAAAGGCAAGGGAGGATTTACCTGAACCGGACAAACCGGTAATGACAACAAACTGGTTTCTCGGAATATCTAAGGAAACCCCCTTGAGGTTGTGCTGTCTGGCGCCTCTAATTTTTATGTAATCGGTCATTGGATACTGGATACTTGATACTGGATGCTGGGTCCTCGTTTTTCAATCATCAATAGTCAATAGTCAATGGCAAGGGGTTACGGGTTTTTCAATCATCAATCAACAATCATAAATCATAAATCACAGACCCGGTTCTCGGCCATCAATACCGCCATTCGGATTGCCGCCTTCAGGCTTGATGGATCGGCCTGCCCCGTCCCGGCAATATCATAGGCAGTGCCGTGGTCCACCGATGTCCTGATAATCGGAAGGCCTAAGGTAATATTCACTGCATCGGAAAAATGGAGGAGCTTCAGGGGGATGAGACCCTGATCATGGTACATGGCAACGACCGCATCATATGGCCCTGAGGCCGCCTTATAAAACAGGGTATCAGCAGGGAATGGCCCCTCAATTCTCAGCCCTTCTTTCTCGGCCATCCGGATTGCCGGTCCTATGATCTCCCTCTCTTCTGATCCAAATAGTCCTTCCTCACCCGCGTGGGGATTAAGGGCTGCCACCGCTAAGCGGGGGGACTTAAATCCAAAATCCTTCTGTAGCGCCTTAGCAGTTATGGCGATCGTCTTATAAACCAACTCGCGGTCCAAGATGTCCGGAACATCCTTGAGTGCGCAGTGGATCGTCACCAAAGCCACACGAAGTCTCTCTCCTGCCAACATCATCACATAGTCAGGAGTACCGGTGAGATGAGAAATTAGTTGCGTATGCCCGTCATAAATATATCCGGCCTGATGCATCAGCACCTTGCTGATCGGAGAGGTGACCATGGCCCCAAACTCTCCCTGCATGGTCATTTCCACCGCCCTGACGATATACTCCACCATGGCCCTGCCCCCCTCTACAGCAGCCCTGCCAGGTTGGATAATACCGGGCTTCAATTCAGATATCGCGACCAGATCGATCACGCCGGGCATAGCCCTGGCTTGGGCCGGTCTTGAAATAATATTCAGCGACAATTTTTGAGGGATCTTTGGGAGAAAACTGGAAATGGTAGAAGAGAGGACTCCAGGGTCTCCCAGGACAACGGGTCTGCAACATTGATAAAGAGAGCTATCAGACAGGGATGTTGAAATAATCACCGGGCCGACCCCTGCGGGATCACCCATGGTAATACCTATCAGTGGTAAATGCTTCAAGATGGCTGCTCCTCGCTAAAAAAGCCCTCTGGATATCGTCCCTCAAAGAACCCCTCACCCCAATATCGCATCAATTACCTTTCTGATCTTTATATAATGGGTCCCCTTCCAGTAGATCCTGTCACACGCCTTACAATATGAATATTCGTCACAGAACTCCCTGGTTTTCAGTGGAATTCTCTCCAAAATTCTATCTTTCGACACCCCAACAAGAGGTTTATTGCATTGGAGACACCTCGAAAAAGGCTCGATAAGCCCTCTTAATGACAGGTAATCTATAATCCCCCTTATCTGTTCGACTGTGGTGCCGGGCCTTATGAAAATCCCGTGCGTTACGTCACTGAATTTGAGCAACTTTCTGCTCTTGGTCAGAATCGTCCTGTTTTCCCTTTTGGATATCCGGATGATTTCGCGGGGTGAAAGTGAAGCATCGTAATACACGTCAAGGCCCAGTGCGCGCATATATTTGACGATGTCTCTTATGTTGATGTCTGCAATAAACCTGGTCTGTCTAAGGGGTATTTCCCTGAGATGAGTAACATCCTTAATATCCAGGGATTCAAAGGTAGGATATACGCTGATCCTGTCCTTGTCCTGGATGATACATCTGAAATCTACCGATTTTCCATTCACTAATATAAGGTCAACCTCTGTGTGGGGCACCCCCAATGCCTCAATCATATCCTTTACAGATTCTCTTCCTTTGAAGTCGACCTGAAAATCCCTCTTCCGGCGCTGTGCAGGCAGAAAGTCGTTCAGTTCTTCATAAAAACGGAATATTACCTCTGGCATATATTATTTTTGGCCACTCTTATCCTTCTCGATAACGGGCAGATCTTCAACAGCTTTCTTGTCCATCTTTAGATAAACCACCTTCCCCTCGTAGCGGTCAATCTGATCCACGGGAACATAAACATCCTTTTTCCCCCAGAGATGACCCTCCCGCAACACAAGATGCGTAATATGTCCGCTTTCCTTCTCAACAAGAAACTCGTCAACCTGCCCCACATGACCATCCGATGCAGACACTTTTGCGCCCTTTCTGAACGCAAGCTCTCCAACAGGAATCATCTTATGTTCCAGTATCGGAGGAACCCACGTATCCATAGGCCACATGAGATAGGGATCAGCCATGAAGGCAGGCACCTCAGAAGAGAGGAATTCGGTTTGAACAAAATCCTCCAATTCACCAAATTTTTTCTTGTCCATAGAGAGATACACCGTGTCCCGGGTGCTCCTGTTTATAACCTCTTCCGGAACCAGCCTTTCCAAACCTGGGAAATCATGCTCTTTCACCACCACATGGGTCACTGTCTGCGTTGCAGGATTAAGTATTATGTTTGTCAACCGTCCAATCCCGCCATCTGAGCATTTCACATCCGCCCCGATCGGTATATCCATTTCTATCCCCCTTTCGTCACCAGCATCCTGTATCACACATCCTGCATCCTGTATTGCCTGGTTATACCTCAAAATCCACTTTAATTTTGAACATCTTCTCTGCAGGCAGGTTCAGAATCTCGGTTACCCCCGTCTTTTCTGCGATCTCTCTTAAGGCATTATCAATATGGGCCATCTCCTTTGCAATGAACGTGAACCAGATATTGTAGGCATTTTTTCTTAGGTAATTGTGCGTAACCCCGGGATAGGCGTTTACAACATCGACGAACATGTCAATCTTATCTTCCGGCACCTTTGCGGCACAGAGGGTGCTGACAAAATTGAGATGCGCGGAATGAAAATTGCCGCCGATTCTCCTGATAACCCCCTCGTCTTTCAGCCTTCCCACCGCTTCGATGACCTCATCCTCTGTCAGGTTGAGCCGTATTCCAAGGTCATGGTACGGCCGCGATGAAATGGGAAAATCTGATTGTATCTCATTTAAAATATTTCTGTCTGTCTTATTCATGATTCAAAGGTTTAGGGGTTATCCAGTATCCCGCATCCAGCATTCCCGCCAAACTCGGAATCTCCGACCAGCATCTTGTATCCTGTATCTTGCATCCTACATCTTGCATCTTGTATCCAGTACCCAATTCACTTCCCGCCTGGCTGGTAGGCGCATAAAGGCTCTTCGGCTAAGAAATCACCGGTGGCTTCAAAGGCCCTGGCCCGGCACCCACCGCAAACTCTCAGATACTCGCACCGACCGCATTTTCCCTTATAACCAGAGACGTCTCTGAGTTGCTTGAAAATCTCCGCCTCGCGCCAAACCGACTGGAAAGTAGCCGTTTTCAGGTCTCCGCAATTCAGCTCTAAGTACCCGCACGGCTGAACCACTCCCTGATTCGAAATAAAGCAAAAAGCGGTGCCTCCTAAACAACCTTTGGTAACGGCATCCAGACCGTAGGTCTCAAAATTGACTTTTTCACCCTTTTTGTGGGCCTCCTGACGGAGGATTCTGTAATAATGAGGGGCGCAGGTCGCCTTCAGATGGAGGGGAACACTCTCCCGTGTCTGATAGAACCAGTTTAAAACTTGTTCGTAATCAAGGGCATCAATCTCCTGGTCCACCATTTCTCTGGCCCGTCCCGTGGGCACCAGCAGGAATATGTGATGCGCCACGGCCTCGAGTTCAACTGATAGATCCAGAATTTTATTAATATCCCCGATATTATGCCGGGTGACCGTGGTGTTGATCTGGAACTCAACACCGCCTTCCCTGAGCAACCGGATCCCCTCCAATGCCCCTTTGAAGGCCCCCGGGATCTTTCTGAATTCATCGTGCTGTTTTTCACCCGCGCCGTCAATGGAGATGCTGACCCTTTTTATTCCCGAGGATTTCATCTTTTCGATGATCCCGGGAGTCAGGAGCGTCCCGTTGGTAGCCATTACCATACGAAGACCCAACTCGGTTCCCCTTACCGTCAGTTCAAAAATATCATCTCTCAAAAGAGGTTCGCCGCCCGTCAGGATGACAATCGGCTTTCCTACTTTGCTGATCTGCCCTAAGATCTCAAGACATTTGGCAGTACCGAACTCGCCTGGATAAGGACCACGTTCAGACCCTGCCCTGCAATGAACACAGTTAAGGTTACACCTCCTGGTCAACTCCCAGGCAACGAGTCTGAGGGAGTTGCTCGTTGCTCGTTGCTCGTTACTGGTTGTTCGTTTCTGATTCCTCATTACTGGTTGCTCGGTACTCGTTACTGGTTACTCGTTGCTCGTTGCTCGTTGCAGATTACTGCCCACTCGACTTCGGACATTAGACATTGGACTTTGGACTCTTTTCCATCATCAATCGCTTCGCCGCCTC
>DAOVUP010000184.1 GCA_030632525.1 Desulfobacteraceae bacterium
ACGATTTCTACAGTGAATAAAAAGAGAACGTTAGTCAACGCCATCACCAACTTTAACCTGACCCAAATTTATTTAAGTCCAGTCCTCCGTGATCTCATAGATGATTAAGAAGATGAGGCTAAAAAAAAAGCACCCTCGTAAAAAGTCTCAAAACACCCGTTATTGTCATTCCCGTTAAACGGGAATCCAGGAAAATCAATCCCGCGGCGGGAGTGACGGCTTTGGAGACTTTTTACGAGACCATCAATATTCAATCAACAATCGTCAATGCATTTCAGCCCCCATATCATTTTCAGGTTTGAATTCCTCATCCGGGAGAGGAAGACCCCTCCCCTCAAAGTCGTCAACGGCCTCTGATATACTTTTAAACAACCGTTTCGGATAGAGAAACAGGCGCTTGACAAAACCGACAGTACTGTTCCCTAAGCTTTTTAAGGGTATATATCGCACATCAGGGTCAGATAACGGTCCCTCTACCTTAAAATAATCCACATAGAGCGCCTCTTTATCTCCGGTTAACAGGTACCCGACGATGGGGAGCTTGCTGACCAATGAATCTACAGTCCCTAAGGGTTGTATTCCCAATTCTGCGTTCACCTTCTCAGTGCGAAGGTTGGCCTCCCCCCATACCACCGCATTGAATACTGGACTCTGCATGGTGATATCATCTGTCTTTGCGACCCCTTCCTCCAAATCAATATTCCCGCCGATACTCTCAAAATAGAGGCCCCCCTTTGAAAGGCCTGGCGGCCTTTTAACAAAGAACCCCCGCAGGCTCAAAAAATCCATTACCTTAATAAAGGCGTGAGATTTTTTCAAAACCCCTTCCTCGATCATAACATTAATGCTCCCGGTGAGGCTTGATATCAAGTCTTCCTTGTTGCTCCCTTTAGCGAAAAGCAGGGCCTCCATAGTCAACATACCCTCAGCACGCGACTTGATAAATTCAAGAGATTGAGGAAGTTCTTTCAAGGGTTGTTTGGTCAAATCGATATAGCTGGAGAAAAGCATCTCACGGTTTTTCCCCCTCTTCACGTGTCCCCTTAACAGCAATTTCCCATGTTCCGTTTCCACACTGGATCTGCTGATGTAAAGATCGCCCGATCGCAAGGCACATTCTACCTTGAGCGGGCCATATCTGAACCCTTCCCATTGACCGTTCGGGGCAGTTATATCCAAATGTATATCTGACTTTTTCATAAATCGGCCTGCGCCTTCCCGCCATCCGGTCTGGGTTCGATCCTCGTTGGGACCTGAAAAAGTGGGGGAATCAGTACCGCTGGCAGCGGGATTGAAATTATTGAAAAATTCAGGAGATATAAGATCGGAGAGGTCTAAATAATCTGATTTGATAGTCAGCGCCCCTCTCATTCCATCCCATCCCCTAAGCTCGCCCTTGGCATGGAAAGGACTTTTCCCTAATTTAAAGTTAAGGAAGTCTATAAAGAGATCTTTCCCTTGGAATTTCAGCCCGAAGTTGCAATCTTCAACCGGATGATGAAAGGCGCTTGCGGAAAAAAAGAGGTCTCGTGACCTTGCCCATCCTGTCACGTCTGTCATCATCGGGTTTGATCGCGAGGCCTTTACTGTGACATCAAACTTGAGGGCCCCGCTTCCCTTGAGATTTCCCCGCTTAAAACGAACGCCTAAATCCTCTAACAGAATCTTCTTGCTTGACACCTTGAAATCGAAGAGATCTTTGCCTCGCAGATCGTAAGAACCGGCCAATTCAAAGGATGATTCACCCAAATTGCATTTCAAATTCGTCAGATAGAATTTCTCTCTCGGTTGGAGTCTCCCACTGAAAAGGACCACCCCCTCTTCCCCGAAAGGATCTATGGTCATTGATTCTGTTTCGAGGGAGGTTTTCTTCAAATCAAAGGTTCCGCGAAAGGCCCACTCGCTCCCTTTCTTTGAAAGGGAGATCAAAGAGGGCACTTGATTTTTAAACCTCAGGGATGAGTTGAGATCAGGGAAAAAATGCCCCGCTAGTTCATCCATATCCGCCTTAAGAAGAATGTGGGCCTCGCCTGTTTTCCAGGAGGCCCCTATTACACCGGAACTCAGGATTTTGGAGTTGCCCCACTTACCCTCTGCAATAAACAGTTTCCGCTCTTCTTCATCAATTGTTAGACTACCATCTTCCAGTATTACGGGAAAAACCAAGTCCCTATTTCTTAGGGAGCAATTTCTAAATTTGAACCTTCCTTTCAGGATCTTAGGATAGTTCCATTTGGCCTCATGCCCTATTTCGACGCTGGCATCCATCTTCCCGGTAGCAGACTCAAATTCTTCAAGCTTCTGCCGCACATCATCAGGCACAAGACTTAAACCCCTTTGCAGTACGAGATCTGCAAGATCGAAGGAGCCATCAACGGTGACACGAATTGTTGGGACATCAACATAAAGGCTGCTAAGATAGAGTGTGCCGTCGCTTATTTCGGAATCCCTGAAATGCGCCTCAACATTTGAAACATGGATGGCCCCTTTCTTAATTTCCAGATTCCCTGAGACCTCGTCCACGGGCACGCCGCCGTCATCCTTGAAAGCCGTAAGCCCGTTGCAGGTGAGTTGCAATAACAGGACGCCCGCATTGCTCGGCCTGTCCAGGTTTTTAATATGGTCAAGTGTACCGTTGAGTGAAAAGAGATCAACACGAACATCACCTCCGGAAAATATTGGAAAAAGATCGGTCTCAACCCATTGAGGGAGAAGCGAGGAGGGGAAGAGCTCCTTAAAAGTCTTAAGCGACATAGCTGGGCTCTTGACGTTGATCTCTAAATGAGGATTTGATTTATTTTCTAAATCAAGTGTTGAGTCGACGTTCAGGGTAAAGTCAGGGGCCTTCATTTCTAAGGAAGGGATATATAACTTCGATTCAGAGTAGAAGGTATGAAAAGGAAGGTCGAGTTGATCAAAGGCAAAGGACTTCTTGTCGCCGCCATCAATAATCATGAACTCAAGATCTTTGACAGTAATATTTCCCTTTGTCCAGAAAGTCCCGTCAAGTGCTCCGCCTGCCGTCATATCTATTCCGGCTATCCCTTGTTTAACGGGCAAAGACTCAGACCAACTGATAAGTGAAAGGGGAATCGCGCTCGCCCTCAGGTTCACTTCAGCTGATGCCCCTCCCCTTTCATCCTGAACAATTCTACCCTTGGCCGAAAACGGAATTTCTTCCTCCCTGTAGTCGATCTTTCCATCTAATGTAATATCAAGCGTAACAGGGTCGGTGCTCTTCCGGGCTAAATGAAGAAAAAGGCCCGTCACCTTAAATGGCATCTCCTTTACAGATATCTCTGCTCCGTTTAAGGTGACAGAAGGAATTCCCACCAATGCCTTGAGTGGCATTGTCTCAAAAAAACCACCCTTATCAGATTTTGAAAAGTCCCAGCCCTCTTTCATGTCAAATTCAATCTTAGGCTCCGTAAGGGTAAGACCCGTAGGAAGGATGTTCCCCCTTATCAATTCCCGTAGATCAAGCTTAAACATGATCTTCGCGGCGGCAATCTTATTATAACCCCCAGGTAATTTAAGCTCAAAATCCCGGGCGCTGATCCCTATCCCTTCCCAAAAACTGAATTCTATTGGGCCTGCATCGATTTCATATCCAACAACCTTTGATACTTGCCCGAGCAGGTAGTGTTGAACCGAAGGCCTCTGTATAAGGGAATTAAGGAGTAAAAGAGATCCTATGAAAAAAAGGAAAATGAGAAACAGTGGAACAAGAATGGACCTTAGCCTTTTGGGTAACATCTCTTAAAATAATCTCTGAGGATTTCTTTATGATCAAAGGCCAGAGGGTTGGGTAAGGAGTGACGATCAAAAATGCCGACATCTATGGCATCGTCAGCGGCCTTTGGCATTCCTGTTGCCCGACCAACGAAGACTACAGAAATAGTATGGTGTCTTGGGTCCCTTGATGGGTCTGAATAGGCCCCCAACTGATATAGGAGTTCCACCTTTAGCGAGGTTTCTTCTTCTGCCTCTCGCTTCGCTGCAGATTCAAGGCTTTCCCCGTAATCTACAAAACCACCGGGAAGCGCCCATCCAAAGGGCGGATTTTTTCTCTTTATCAGGACTATACCGCCTTTTTCTTTATGTTTACCAGTCTCTTGGGGAGAAATGATTTTCCTTTTCAAGAGATCTGTCTCTGATACCCCTTTCGTAACAGTGTCTGAAGATTCTTCATTCGCTGCGGAATACCCAGAACCAATTTCTATAATGATATCAACAGTGGGAAGAGGATTCCGGTATTTCTCTACCACCTTCCCGCAGTTGGAACACAGGAGTTGATCCTTCATTTCATATGCTACTTTCTGATTAAGGAACACGTAATTTTGTCAGTTGGAGGATATATAGGTTTTCAGATAATTAATTTCATCCC
>DAOVUP010000268.1 GCA_030632525.1 Desulfobacteraceae bacterium
CCTGCAAACGTTTCTGCTTCGGGGCTAAGGGGGATTCTAATGCTTGTTGGGTATCGGGTATCGAGTACTGGGTATTGGTCATTGGGTATCTGCTGCTCGTTGCTGGTTGCTCGTTACTCGTTGCTGGTTACTGGTTACTCGTTGCTCGTTGCTGGTCGGAGCGGAGCGGAGATCCCGCGGGACGCGGGATTACTCGTTATTCGCCAACCATCAATCCTCAGATCCGTATCCTCGGGTCTACAACGAGATAGAGGAGATCTGAGATAAAGGTGCCGATTAGGACAAGCACTGCTGCAATGAAATTGACGGTCAGTATGACCGGATAATCCCTTGCGAGGATAGCCTCATAGGCCATTCTCCCCATACCGGGCCAGGAAAAAATGGATTCAATTATGACCGATCCCCCGATCAGACCCGGCAGGATCAATCCAAACATGGTCACAAAAGGCAACAGGGCATTTCGGAGCGCGTGTTTGTAGTGGACCTGCTCCGGCGGGAGCCCTTTTGCCTTTGCGGTCCTCACGTAATCCTGGCCCTCCACCTCGAGCATCTGGCTCCGTACGTATCTGGACAAGATCGCTATACCGCCGGTGGCGCCCAATACAGATGGGATCAGGAGGTGCCAGATCCGGTCCATTAGCATACTCCCCCAGGAGGAAGCCCCGAGCCCGAAGGTTTCCATCCCTATTACCGGCACATGGAGAGTCGTGACCACGAGAATAATCAAAATGTAGGCAAAAAAGAAGCCGGGGATCGATATCAGGAGATATGAAACAAAGGTGGCGCTCCTATCATATATTCCACCCCTGAAAATGGCCGAGCGAATCCCAACCGGAAAGGAAAGGGTCCAGGTAAGAATTGTCCCCACAATAAATAAGGGGAGGCTGTTCAGGAATCGTTCCCATATCTTTGTCAGTACAGACTGGTTGTCCTTCCATGAAACAATCTTTCCTGTGAACAGATTCCTGTAGAAATAGAGATATTGTACATAAAGAGGTTTATCTAAGTGGAATTCCTTTTTGAATCGTTCCACCATCTCAGGTGTAAACTTGGGGTTCATCGGATCAACCTGACTCGGCTCGCCAGGCGCAAGATGGATGATCAGAAAGGAGACCACAGATACAAAAAACAGGGTAATAATTTTTTGTATGATGCTTCGTCCGATAAATGAAAACATGGAAAACCCCTTCGGATTGTTGAATGATGATTGTTGATTGATGATTTAAAAACCACCAATACCCAGTACCCAATACCCACTACCCACTAACCCCTTGGGACTGACTATTGAAAGAACCTGAGACCTGTAACCCGTAACTCGAAACCCGCACCAACAATCAACAATCGTCAATCATCAATCAACAATCATCAATCCCCCTACCACCCTTCTGATGCAAAATCAGGCATCTCGGGGATTTTCAACCACCTGTTAAAGTGATAGGTATAATCTCCGGTCTTTGTGGGTTTGATCTTTTTATAGAGCATGATCCCGTCATCATCGAAATCCTTTATGACGATTCGCTTATCCAGAACCGCTGTCCACTTGCCCACATAGAGAAAGGTATAGGGCTGTTCACGGGCAATTATTTTATGGAGTTTGTGGCAGTATTCAACCTGCTTTTCATAATCGTACTCCTGCCGGATTTTTATAATAAGATCATCAGCCTCTTTGTTTTTGAAGCCCACGAAATTGAGCTGATAGGGATGGGTCTGGTTAGAGTACCATATCTGATATAGATCAGGATCAATACCCATGACCCAGCCTAATATCAGGGCATCAAAATCCAACTTATGCACCCTCTCCTGGATAAACACCGACCACTCTAATATATCGGTGCGGACATAGACACCGATCTGTTTCCAGCCGTCTTGGGCAATGGCCAAAATGGCCTTGCGGATGTCATTCCCGCTATTAGTAATCAAAGTGAATTCCAGTCTTTTTCCGTCCTTTTCCAGCCAGCCCTCTCTGTTGCGTAGCCAGCCAGCCTCTTTTAAGAGATCAAGCGCCCCTTCTGGATCATAGGGAAGAGGTGGAACTTTATGATCATAATAATCGGTTTGTTTTGGGAAGGGACCGGTAATCCTTTCTCCCTGGTTATACAGGACATAGTCGATAATTTTATTTACATCTATAGCCATGCCTAATGCCCTTCGTACCCTTACATCATTAAAGGGTGCCCTCCGCATATTGTATCCTATGTAGGTATATCCAAAGGATGTGCCAGAGAAGCTTTGGAATCTGGGATCTTTTTTGAGACGTTCTACCTGGTGAGGCTGCACCTGGTAGCTGTCCAAGGTCCCGGCATAGAATTCCATCTCCTGGGTCAGGAGATCCGGGATGATACGCATGGCATATCTCTTGTAATGGGGCGATCCTTCCCAATAATCCTCAAACCGGTTTAGGTCAATGAACTGATCTGATTTCCATTCCTTAAAGACAAAAGGACCGCATCCCATGGGATGACGGTCAAAGCCGCTCTGTCTCATGGAAAACTTGTCAGGATCCTTACCGAGACGCTCGGCCTCTTTTTTGAGGGCCTCCTGGTTGAGGATATGTTCCGGGAGTATTCCCATGCCCCATGTGCCCAAGGCCGGGGAGTAGAGCCTCTTGTAGACTATACGCACGGTCAGAGAATCAATTACCTCCACGCTCTTTATCGGTTCATAGTCAGAAGTGCGCGGTGAGAGGTTCTTGGGGTCCATGATGGCTTCGTAGGTAAACTTGACATCACGGGCATCAAAGATATGGCCATCATGAAACCTGACATTTGGCCTCAGATGAAAGATGATGACAGGATTGTGCTCAGTGGCCGGAAGGTACTCTTTGGCGTAGGCGGCCAACCTCTTTTTATCCACCAAAGGGTCAGTTTTAAGGTGCTGGATACCATCAAAGGACGTAAAATAATCATTGCCTAAGATCTTTGAAAGATTTATGAATAGGTCTTGATCCACTTCAGTAAGGA
>DAOVUP010000106.1 GCA_030632525.1 Desulfobacteraceae bacterium
CAAACTTGAGCCACAGTATTGATTTTTCGGCTACCTCTATCATTGTCCCCTCTTCATTACCTCCGTCAGGCACAATGATAAGGTCCTCAGCCCTGAAGTAGTCTTTCTGATGTTTCAGGACATGGGTCAATCCATACTCACTCCCCGTTTCTTCGTCGGCCACAATGACCAGACCCACCGATCTTTTTAATGTCTGCCCAGAATCGAGGATAGCCTTCAAGGCCAGAAAAGAGCTTACAAAGCCATGTTGATTATCCTCAACCCCCCTTCCCATAATCCGGTCACCATCCACTATTGCTTCATACGGTTCACTCTCCCACAGGGAGGAATCGCCGGGCGGCACAATATCGGAGTGACTCAGCACCCAGACGACCCGGTCTTTCTGCCGGCCTTCCCATTTTGCGATCAGATTGGGACGATAACCGTTATGAGCCCTCTCATCAGGCACCTTGATCTCCTGAAGGACGTCCGGGTTCAAGGCATCAAGCAACCCCTTTATATAAGAGGTTTTTTCGTGTTCACCCTGACCTCCGTTATCAGGGCCTAATGCTACCCTGGCAGTCAGGTTCCGCTGGAGTTGAATTATTTCGTCTCTATAACCATCTATTCGGTCAAAAATGCTCATCAGGCCCGTCATATTCTTCTTTCTCCTGTCCTCATGGATGCTGGGTACTGGGTATTGGGTACTGGTTGAGTTCCTTGCGCGTTGCGGGTTGCGCTACTGTAATCCTGAAAGAAGGGCGATTTTCTTCATCACCCTGTCGAGGATTGAGTTTGGTGCTGTTTCCCCATCCGGATAAATCGGTTTACCGAAACGAACTCGGACCAAAATCCTGAAACCCCTTCTCGAGTAATTAATCCCTACGGGTATCAGAGGAAATGACAATCGGGAAACTAAAAGCCTCACCATTCCCGTCTTGCCGGACCCCATTTTGTTTTTATAGTAAGTGCCTTCGGGGAAAACCACAACACCCTCGCCCTTTTCCAGGAACTCAATCATCGCCCTTATGGAACCCCTGCTTTTTAAAGGCTGCTCACGGTTCAAGGGGATCCCGCCAACCGACTTCAGGAACCACCCTGCAAACCGGTTTTTGAACAGCTCATGCTTGGCAATGTAGTAAAGAGGCCTTGGTGTGACAATGGCAATTATAGGGATATCCTGCCAGCACTGATGCTTTGGCAGGAGAACAAAGGCGTTTTCCCGGGGGAGGTATTTGTCCCCTTCAATCTCGAGACGATAAAAAAGAGATAAAAATCCTCTGCTAAAAGCCCTGATAACCCGACATAACCATTCTTTTTTTTCCAGCACCTTTATCCTTCCCTCGAGGGATTATATATTTGCTCGTTCGGCTTCGTCTGTCTTTTCCTTCTCCGCCTGAACACCCCGATTCACCTTAATATAAGTGATGACCCCCTGGACAAGAATGACAACACCAGCAGGGAGGAGAATCCATCCGAGCAATGTAACGAGAGGGTGGCCGGAGAACTTTATCATTGCTAATCCCCCACCAAAGAATGCCAGGGCAGTGCGGAGATATGAAAGAAAAGTCCTCTTGAGAGCAAGACCGGTGCGATATTCTGCCAGATGGTCCCGGACAAACATTTCTCCTTTCAGAGAAGGATCAACCCCTTTTTTTTGTATCGCCATTTAGGTAACCGTTCACGGGTTCAAATGTCCCACCGCCAGGTGGGGGATCTTCGACAGAGTTCAAAGATTATGGGTTCATCAAACAAGTCGAAATCCAGCAGGAATTCGTCAACTATCAACTTTATAGCCTGTTCTGATTGACAAGAAAATATGGAAAAGAACATGGTGTGTCAAGTTTATATTGGCTTGACATAACTCCGAACATTCCTTTACATTGCCTTATCGGTTTTTTACAGCTTGAGGCTGTTATAGGTTTTGACCAAAACAACCCTGCGTCCGAGAACCTGCTGACCCCTACAGGAAACAGCATCTGATGACACGAAGAGAATACCTCAGCAAACAGAAAGAAATGGGGAGGAACCTGATCGGTGTCTTTCCAGCATATTATCCAAAGGAAATCCTATGGGCCTTTAACGCGGTGCCGGCAGAGATCTGGGACCCGCCGCTTGAAATTGCCGGGGCCAATGCTCACCTTCAACCATACATCTGTTCAGTGGCCAAGCTGGGATTAGAGCTTATTCTTCAAGGAAAGGGTGATATCTTGGATGGGCTTCTGTTCCCCCACACCTGTGACTCCATCCAGAATCTGGCCTCGATCGTTTACGATTACTTAGGGCTAAACAAACCCTGCTATTTTTTTTATCACCCAAAGGCCCCTTATCGGAACTCCTCCCGCACCTACTATCTGGAACAGCTTAGGTCCTTTGTGTCCCGTTTAGAGAAGGATATGGGGCCCCTGGATGGAGGGGAACTGAAGCATCGAGTGGAACAGGGGCATCATTTAGCCGCAATTTTGAGAGAGATCTACGACTTGAGGAGCCAAGGGGATTTTTCTGCCTCCAATGCCGAGTTCTACCGTGTTATCCGTCAGGGGGAGTACCTTCATCCTGACGATTTCATTCCCTTGCTTGAAGGTTTTCTGGGAAGATCAAAGGGCGGAGATGGAAAGGGGTCTGCCGTAATCCTGAGCGGAATCCTGGCCAATCCGCCTGAGATCTTAGGGCTTTTGGATGATCTCGGTGTGAGGGTGGCAAATGATGACCTGTTAAATTGCGGGCGGAGGCTGTTAATGGAGCCGGGTCGTATGGAGGACCCGTTTGAAGCTCTTACCGCTAACTACTTTGCCATGCCGCCCTGCACAACCAAAGACTCGCCATTAGATGAGCGTGTGAATGATCTCCTCAAAAAGATCGAGAAAAGCAGCACAAAGGGTGTAATTTTTTATATGGTGAAATTTTGTGAGCCCGAGTTATTTGATGTGCCGCAAATGGTAGCCGCGGTAAAAACGGCAGGGGTGGCGACCCTGATTATTGATGTGGATTTGAATCAGGGATTGAGCGGCCAACTGACAACCAGGGTAGAGGCATTTGTGGAAATGATAAGTTAGTGCCCATCCATAAATGGCTATTTTCCGCAATCTCTGCGTCAGATTCGGATTTTAATCCTCGAAATACTTAAATGTATTCCTATGGTTAAAATCCTCATCTTTCTTGACCTTGCGAAAACTATCTCATTTCTGGATGGACACAAATTAGCTAATTTGGGAATTTAGGGATTAAAATCAACAACAGCACTCCAATTCTTCAATACCTAAATCCCTCAATTTTGAATTGAGAATGATATGTCACTGACCAAGAGTATACGCTATAATTTTATGAAAGATATCGGCGCACCTGCTGTAATGGGTTTTGCCAAAGCAGGCAAGAAGAAGCGCCGCAGGAAACCTAACCCCAATTTCGGCCCCCCACTCAAATGTGCTAACAGACTTAAGGAGATAATGACCAGGCATTATTTTCTCTCCAGGTATGCGGAAGGGGCGAGGCCGGTAGCATGGGTGACCAGCGGTGCACCTGTAGAACTCCTGAGACCGTTTGATTTCTACACAATATATCCTGAAAACCATGGCGCTTTATGCGGGGCCCAGCGACTTGGGCCCGAGCTTTGCTCAGTTGCAGAGGAGCACGGCTATAACCAGGATCTTTGCTCCTATGCACGCATCGACATAGGTCATTTTCTGTCCGGGAAAACTCCGGTAGGGAAACTGCCCAGGCCGGACATCCTCTTTGCTTCGAATAATATTTGCCAGACCGTGGCCTACTGGTACAAGGTTCTCGCCCATCAGTTGAAGATTCCTTTTTTGCTTTTCGATACCCCTTATAATTTCGAAGAGATTACCGAAAATGATATCACCTATATGGTAAGCCAGTTAGAAGAGATGATTCCAATATTAGAGGAGGTATCAGGGAAACGATTCAACAACCAGAGATTCGAACAGATCATGCTTTTGGCACGTGATTCCTCCTTTACCTGGGGCGAGGTACTTGCCACCATGAAGACAGAACCGGCCCCCATGACCATTTTCGATGCCTTCATCCATTTAGCACCCATAGTTTCCCTCAGGGGCCTCCCCGTAGCCCTCGATTATTATCAAACCCTTTTAGATGAACTGAGAGAAAGGATAGACAGGGGCATCGGGGCCATCAAGAATGAGAGAAAGAGGCTGATGTGGGACAATATAGCCATCTGGTACAAGGTTCGCGACTTCTCAAACCTGTTCGCTGAACATGGGATGAACTTTGTTACTGCAACATACACCAATGCCTGGGCCGAGACGATCTCTAACATGGATACAGACAAACCCCTCGAATCCATGGCGAGAACCTATAGCTTAGTAGTGCTGAACAACAATCTTAACCACCGGCTGGGTCTCATGGAGCGGCTGATCAAAGAGTATAAGGTGGATGGTCTGGTCATCCATTCTGCCAAGAGCTGCAAACCCTATTCCGTAGGGCAGTACGACCTCAAACGTCTGTTGATGGATCGCCTGGGAGTGCCTTCAGTGGTTATAGATGCCGACATTACCGATTTCAGGGCGTATTCTGAGGAACAGACACGCACACGCTTAGAGGCCTTTTTCGAGGGGATGGAAGATTGATATGAACAGCCCATATTTTGCGGGGGTCGATGTTGGCTCCCTCAGCACGGAGGCAATGATTCTTGATACCACGGACGAGCCGGTCAGTTATTCCATCATCCAGACAGGGGCCAACAGCATCGATGCAGCCTCAGAATCCTTTGAAAAAGCCTTAGCCAAATCGGGGGTCAGCCAGGATCAGGTCAAGAGTATTGTGGCAACTGGTTATGGACGTATCTCTATACCTTTTGCCGACAAAAGAGTGACCGAGATCTCATGCCATGCCTTAGGGGCATACCACCTGTTTCCCGATACCGGAACAGTTATCGACATCGGAGGACAGGATTCCAAGGTGATCCGTGTTGGAGATGGGGGGAAGGTCCTGGACTTCACCATGAACGACAAATGCGCTGCCGGCACGGGCCGCTTCTTAGAGGTGATGGCCGACAAACTTCAAGTCTCGCTCAATGAGATGGGACCTCTCTCCTTAAAGGCTGGCGGAGAAGTAAGTATCAGCAGTATCTGCACTGTTTTCGCAGAAAGCGAAGTTGTGTCTCTTGTGGCACAAAACCACCCCAAAAATGAAGTCATCCGCGGACTGCACCGGGCCGTAGTAAACAGGGTGTGGAGCATGATAAAGTCGATCGGAGTTCATGGCGCCGTAACCATGAGCGGTGGAGTAGCCAAGAACAGCGGTGTAGTCGGTCTTATTGAAGAAAGGCTCGGGAAACCGATACATGTTCATCCCGAACCACAGATCATTGGCGCCTTAGGGGCAGCGCTTCTCGCTAAGAAGAACTTTCTTAGGGCGAGCCCTTAAATCATCCTGAGAGATTTTAAAGTGCAAACAAGAGAAAATCACATGGGAAGAGAGGTCGCCGTGAAGGCCCTTCGCCCCTTCGGAACCTCCATATTCACGGAGATGAGTGTCCTTGCAAACACCCATGGCGCAGTAAATCTATCCCAGGGATTTCCTGACTTTGACGGTCCCCGGGAGATCAGAGCCATGGCGGCGGATGCCATTTTACGTGGTCCAAACCAGTATGTGCTTTCCTATGGTATCCCGGAACTTCGCCAGGCAGTAGCCCGAAAGATGAAACGGTTCTACGGTATCGAGGTGGATGCAAATGATGAGGTAACGGTCACTTCCGGGGCGACAGAAGGGTTGTGCGCCACTTTTTTCGGTATTTTGGAACCCGGGGATGAGTTGATACTCCTGGAACCCTCTTACGATGTCTATCCTCCCGTTGCCGCCATGGCCCATGCCCGTATTCGATACGTTTCCTTAGAAGGCCCTGATTTTACCCTTCCAAAAGAAGAATTGGCAAAGACCTTCGGGCCCAGGACAAAGGCGATCGTAATCAATAACCCTCAAAATCCCTGCTGCAAGGTCTTCACACGGGAAGAGCTCACGTTTATTGGAGAGCTATGCGTAAAGCATGATGCCTATGCCATAGGGGATGAAGTCTACGAACATCTGGTCTATGACGGACGTGAGCATGTAACATTATTGGATGTGCCTGTGCTCAGGGATCGTGCATTTGTTATCTCATCCACGGCCAAGACCTTTTCCATGACCGGGTGGAAGGTGGGCTATGTGATTGCGGCCCCCGAACTTTCCCGCGCAGTGCGCATGAGTCATCAATTCATTACCTTC
>DAOVUP010000265.1 GCA_030632525.1 Desulfobacteraceae bacterium
AAAGCAGGGCCATGGTGGTTTCGTCTGAACGAAAAAGTGTAAATGCCCTTCCCGCCTTTCGCATGGTCACAAAGGTCAGGACAAATAGGGGTATTATAGAAATCATGTCCTATTTCATTCAGGAAGGTGCCAGGGTGTATGAATTCCACGGTCTGGCCCCTGAAAGTCGATTTCAGAAGTATTCCCTGACCTTCGAGAACACCATGGAACGGGTCAAGCGGCTAACGGATCGACGAAAACTCAATGTAAGGCCCGATCGTATCCGTGTGGTTCGTGCCCCTAAGGCCGGAACCATGGAACAGGTGCTCAGGAGCCTGGGCACCCCTGAAGGAAAGCTCAATTAGCGGGCAATCATGAATGGAAAGACCTTGAGTGAACAGGTCCCTTCCGGGATGCTCTTGAAAATCGTGAAGAAGGGAGGGTAATGATCCTACAATTCGGAGAGAAGAAGGGATAGGGCAAACATCAGATCAGGGGAGACGATACTCTTCACGAAGCTGCGCGGAAAGATTCAAGGTCATTTTGAATGCCTTCTCCACGGTTTTTTCTCCATCCGGATTAACCAGACAACAGGTTGCCGGCGAAAGCAGGCTACGCGACAAAAGGAACTCTCTGTCAATCCCATTTTTTCCCAGGACCGACCATATCTCTTTCAGCCGTTTTTGAAGGGAGTCTAAATTCTCCTGTTCAAAGGGTTCGAAATTGGCAGGCACCATCCCCCAGACGATGACCCCTCCCCGGTCTAAAAACCTCCTGATGGAAGCGGCATAGGACGCAAATACCTCTCCATTCGAATAGACATCAAGCGACAGTATGTCCAGATCCAACCCTAAGAGAAAGTCCCAGTCAGGATTGCCGCATAGATGCACGCCACGGGGTCTTTCAATCATAGAAAAAAATACCTCCATATCAGCCCGAGCTGCCTGGTCCCCATACCCTGCCATTGCACTAAACAAGAACTGCAATCCCGGTTCATCCACAAACATGAATGCATTGGGGTTGAGTGTTTTCAGCCTACTTAATTGCACATTCACCCGTTTGGCCATAAACTCGATCATAAAAGGCCGAACCGTATCATCAAAAAGGATTGGTCTGTCATCTTGGTCAACAACGTTGAATCCAAAACTGATAGGCCCTTCCAACTGTCCGCGAATAGCTGGTCGATCTGAAAAATCATGCTCTAAGAATCGTCTGTAAACCACAGAGTATCTATCACTGATATCAAAGTACTCAGGCTCATGGAAATGAGCCATGGTCTCTTCCACTTCAGCAATGAATTTTTCCTGTGAAAAACGAAGTGTGCGTTTTTCCATGTCGAGCAAAATGCCAGGGAAATGCTCCGAGGCCTGGACATACATATCCTCATAATAGTTGTAGTGGGGAAGCTGAGGCCAAAAAGGAATATCCATGGATAGGGCCGTCTCAAGGGCGCGATCCACATCCTTGTGCGGCATCACGGCCATAGCTGTTGTCAGTAAATTTCCAGGAATAGGCATTTTATTCTCCGATAGAACCGAACGTTTTCTCGTCACATTTGGCGGGGTTATAGCAACGAGAGCATCATACTTGATCTGACGGGATACTCAAACTTGTTTTTAATTCATTGATAACCGTTCAGAGGTTCAAAGGTTCGGGGTTCACAGGTTAGATGTCATCGGACGCTGGGATTCTGGTTTTCCTATTGACTTTCAGTATAATCTACAGTATTATGTTCAACCATAAGGACAAAGGGATGCTCAGATGCTCTGGCCCCAATGGTGGCCGAAACATATTGACCTGTGCAGTTACACATCTATTTTCTTTGCCACAGAGGCTCAGAGGGAAATAAAAATGCTTTTCTCTTTGTCTCTGAGCTCTGTGGCTATTTTTTTAACCGCACAGATCGGAACATATTGGTGAGGAGGCAAACATGAAATTGACGGACAAACAAAAGGGGTTTTTAGCCTATATCTCCCGGTATATAGAAGAGTGGGGGATAGCCCCATCCTTTGACGAAATCCGCTCTTACTTCAATTTCAGTTCTTATAACACCGTGACCACCTACCTCAAAATCTTAGAGCATAAGGGCTATATCCGTCTTCCAAAGAAGAAAAATCAGAAACGGGCCATTGAAGTAATAAGTCCAGTGGAAACCAGACGATTCGAGTTTCCCCTGTTGGGCAGAGTGGCGGCAGGAAAACCAATCGAGGCCATAGAGGATAGAAGTGTTATTGAGGTTCCGCCATCCATGGCAGGTAATGGCGAGTGCTTTGTGCTTCAGGTAAAAGGGGGGTCCATGGAAGAGGACGGGATCTTGGACAGGGATTTCGTGGTGGTGAAAAAGCAGCCCACAGCAGAGAATGGGGAAATAGTAGTAGCCCTGATCAACAATGAAGCAACAGTCAAAAGATATTACAAAAAAAGAAATCACATAGAACTCCGGCCTGCCCATACCGGTATGGAGCCCATCCGTATCAAAAAAGGTGACCTCCGCATTGAAGGGAAGGTTGTGGGGGTTATGAGGTATTTGTAGGGTGCATCGTCACATCATCCATCTCCACATACCGGCCTTTCCCATCGCTGTGGCACGGATCTCCCGGCCTGAACTTAGAGAAAGACCTGTGGTCGTGGCGGCGCCCCGGTCAGAACGCTCCCTTATCCTCTCCGCCTCCCGTGAGGCGCGAAGCGAGGGGGTTTTTAAGGGTATGCCCCTTGGGAAGGCCAAGGAACTCTGCCCGGGTCTGACAGTTCTGCCCCCCAACTCGAAGGTTATGGAAGAGGCCTGCCAGAACCTTGCCCGGTCAGCGGCCCGATATACACCCCTCTATGAGCCATCCCGACCGGGACACATCTGTCTTGATCTCACCGGCACACAACGGCTCTGGGGAAAAACCAAGGACACTGCCTGCCATCTCAGAAAGGAGATTCGAAAACGCTTATGTCTGACCGGAACAGTGGGGGTCGCAGGCAATAAAATGGTCTCTAACATAGCCTCCCGAACTATATTATCTGA
>DAOVUP010000028.1 GCA_030632525.1 Desulfobacteraceae bacterium
CGTCAGTTAAAAAAGCGTTGCTGACCCCCTTTTTCAGGTTCAACCTGAGCGAACTCTTCGCGTATGAGGAGATGTCTCCCTCTCACCCTGTAAAGGAGATGCTCTTCAAGTGGAATGCATATGCCATGTCACGAAGGTGGAGCCATCTTTTTCAATCATTGGTGGAAGACTCAGGTCTCCTCTCCCGTGAGACATTACAGAGCGGTTGGGATAGAAAATATACCAATTATCAACAGATATTTGAATACTTAGAGGAGGTGGCATATAGGAGAAATCTCGATTTCAGGGGGATGTCGGCAACACTTGATACCTATCGGAACCGGTCTTTAGACAATGATGAGGGGGCTGATATACATCAGATTGAAACTGAAGCCCAAAAGGTTCAGATCATGACCATGCATGTCAGCAAGGGGCTTGAGTTCCCCGTCGTTTTTGTTGCCGGCGGGTTGACACAGCCAGGATCTTCTCAAGAAAAATATCATACCTTTCACGAAATCAAGAAAGGCGGATTATCCTCAGAAATCATAAAAATCGTTGACTTGGCGAAATCCGGTGGAGACGGAAAACATGAATTTGAGAAAATGGATGAAGACAAACGTCTCTATTATGTTGCCTCTACCAGGGCCCAATTCAAACTCTATCTGCCATTCTACATCCATAGAACGAATGCCCCATGGCTCGGCCCGGTGTGCACTCAACTCTCTCCAGCCTTGTTGGACGCCTTTCCCGGAAGTGACGCAGATAAGGATGTGCTCTGGCTGAAGGCTGATCATCATTCAGGTGTATCAACTGCCCGAACCGGGTTTGAGCAAATACCCAGGCAGGCAGTAATCCCCATGGGGGGGGCGTTTGACCTGCTTTCATTTAAAGGGAGCTACGAGCAGCGAAGGATTATAATAGACTCCTTTTCGAGCCTGCATCAAAAGATGTCCCAGATAGATGAGGTCAGGGAAGAGGATCTTTCTTTCCAGACAGATCAGAGGGGGAAGGAAGATGACGAAGGTTTCGCCTCTCTGGGGACGGGGGCAGTTTCAGGAGAAAAAGACCCTGATGAGGTACCCGGTGGAATTGATGCGGGGTTGATGTTTCATGATATCCTGGAGCATATGGATTATGGGGTGGTATTGAAGGCAATCACCCATAACCGTGATCCTCATTTGAGCTTAATGCATGATGCAGACACAAGAGAGATAATTTCAGGACAGATGGAGACGCATAGGGTTGATCTCAGATGGAAAGACTCTGTGTGCAGGATCTTAGGGAATACTTTGACAACTCCTGTCGCCTCTGTTGCTGATGATTTTATACTTGCTCACCTGAAAAAGGAAGACCGGCTCCATGAGGTGGAGTTCTACTATTCTTTTCCATCTGGCGTCATTAGGCCTCACGGAATTCCGGACTGTGAAATGTCCAATCGTTTTATAAGAGGCTTTGTGGACCTGGTATTCAGAAAGGACCGGAAGTTCTATATAGCCGACTGGAAATCGAACTACCTTGAGACCGGTTATGACCTTGAATCCATGGGGAAGAGTATGGACCATGCTGATTACCATCTCCAGTACAAGTTATATGCAGTAGCTGTATTGCGCTGGTTGAAACAGACCATGGGTGATCAGTTTGATCCAGAAAGGGATTTTGGGGGAGTCTTTTATTTTTACTTGCGTGGGATGGGTAGAAGTGAGGGGGCCGGGATTTACCATGTCCCGCCCGATGAGTTAGGGTCTTTGGCGCAACTTGAAGAAGAAATCGCGGTGAAGCTTGAAATGCATACATAGTGTCCGAACGAAAATTAGGATTTTTTGTTCAGATCAAAGAAGACGATCCCGCCGATGGCGGGATTAACCGCAGGAATACATTGAGTATTTCGAGGATTAAAATTTGAGCCTGACGCAGATATGGGCTAAAAAGACAGTTTTCGTTCAGGCACTAGATAAACGGAGAGCATCTCTGAAATGCCTCAAACAGATAGGGAAACCACTCAGTTCATAGACAAACTTATCGGTCTTGGAATCCTCCGAAAGGAAATAGAGGAAGATATCAGATATATCTATCACTGTTCTCGAAAACTGGAACTCCCTTTTCTAGATTATATGAATATCCAGGATCTGGTTGAGATGAGCGGATATGAGAATGATGCCCCACTTATTGCGGTGCTGATAAGCATGTTTGGGGTCTTGCAGGAAGGGAGTCTTTGTTTAGATCTCGAGGAGGAAAGACTATATACTGGGTTACTTTCTTTTATTGAAGAAGAAAGGGCCGGGGAAATAGCGAGGGAATTTCTGTCAGGACTTTCAAGGGATAAGTACAAAGGGCTTATCACGAAAAACGGTGATGAATATCTGCCGCTGATTCTCTCTGAAACCAAAGGGATAAAACTCCTCTATTTTCAGAAATTCTACCTCCACGAGAAGTTCTTGAGACTTCGACTAGAGGCCCTGTTAAGGTCTGAGCCTGTCCTTAAGATACCCGAGAGCACGATTGAAGCCTATCTCGAAGATATATACTCCCCCCAGCTTTCCGTACATGTTTCAAGGGGCGGCCTGCCTATCGAGAAGGATAAACACCAGGTCGAGGCAATAAGGCTTTCGCTCAGGTCCCAGTTCTCCATTATTTCCGGCGGGCCGGGTACAGGCAAGACTTCCCTGATGGTTAATATTATTCGCTGCCTCATGAGGGCGGGTATAAGGGCAGAAGAGATTCTCCTGGGTGCTCCCACTGGCCGGGCCGCACAGAGGATGACAGAAGCGGTTCAATACAACATTAACACCATCAAAGAGCCTTCCGAAGGTGATAAAGAACTGTTAAGCTTAAAGGGAAGCACCCTCCACAAGATCCTGCGATACAGGAGCTATAGCCATGACTTTTATTATGGCGAGGCAAACCCCCTTCCTGCATCCGTCATTATCCTTGACGAGGTCTCGATGGTCGATGTGGTTATGATGGAGAAGTTCCTGCGGGCAGTCGACCCCGCAAGGACAAAGCTCATCTTCTTAGGAGACAAAGACCAGCTCCCCTCTGTAGAGGCGGGGGCTGTTTTTGCTGAAATGAGTGATGGAATCAGCGTAGAAAGCTTCAAAGACCGGTTGACAGTGCTGGAAAAAGTGTATCGCTCCGGAGCCAACCTGTTGAGATTGGCAAAACAGATCAATAAAGGAATATGCCCGGAATATTCCACCCTCCCTTTTAATTCAGCCCTTCAACTCAAACCGGATAAATGGGCATTTGTCCAAAACGAGGGAATAAGAGCATGGAGGAACCACATTCGTCTCTGGACGGATTATCATTACCTAAAGCCAAGATATGGAGATAGTAGAAGCTTCAGGGAGCTTATTGGGAAGGCCTGCGGTATGGATCACGCAGGACTTCTTAATTCTGATCCCGGGCAAGAGATCTTGAGGGAGATCTTTAACAGAATAGAAAATGCGAGGGTTCTTTCCTTGGTTCGTAATGGAATTTATGGCTGTACCGGGATAAACATGCAGATTGCAGATTACCTGAGTCTTGAGTTTGGACCTTCGGCGTGGAGAAAAGAGGGGTATTTCTCCGGTGCAGTAATCATGATTACGAGAAATGACTATTCAAAAGAACTTTTTAACGGAGACGTTGGCGTTGTTATCAGAGAGAGGGAGGGAGCATACAGGGCTTTTTTCCCGCGCTCCGGATCTTTCACTACCTTTTCTATGGATTTATTGCCCCCTTGGGAGCTTGCATTTGCAATGACAGTTCATAAAAGCCAGGGTTCGGAATTTGATGATGTGCTCCTTGTTCTGCCTGAAGATGAAACACACAGACTCCTGACCAGGGAAATTGTTTATACCGGTATAACGAGGGCAAAAAAACGGTTAATTATCTATGGAACGGAATCGGGTTTGAACAGTGCACTAGAAAGAAAAATCGAGCGGCAATCGGGGCTTAGATGGTAGATGGGCCTTGGGAATCGCGAATGGGATTATGGTGAATTGAAGTTCGCATCTGAAATTATTTCAGAGCCTCCATTTCCCCCCTGATTCCTTGTGCGAGAATTAGGGTCCCTATCCTATTACTTAAAGCAAGGGCCTGTTCAAGCAACCGAAAGGCCATATTTGGCCGGGTCTGATGGAGGATTTTGGCCTTCACATAAAGGGCCCTTGCCTCGTGTTTCTTGGCGCCTTTATCTATGGCCATTTTTAGGGCGTTATTGGCGAAATTGAGGGCCTTCTTTCTCTCCCCGGTCCTTTCATAAAGCTCTGCAAGGGCGATGAAGAGTCTTATCTTGTATCGCCACCGCACATAAGAGATCCCGGGGCCTTTGACCTTATCCCATGCATTTTCAAGCACTTCCCGGGCCTTATCTAGATTCCCCATCTGGAGGTGGTTTTCCCCCACATTGATCTCAGCATTATGGATAGTTTCAGGATTATTGGTGGGTAGTGCCTCCTCTAAGGCCTGTTCATTCAGCCGCAGGGCCTCTTCTATATCTCCTGCCTGGCAAAGGACCCAGCCTAAGGTATTTAAGAAGCGAGGTCTCCAGAATGTTTCATCTCCTATTTCCAGGTGATTTAACCCGGACTTGAGAATCTCTTTTGCCTCACCCAGTCTGCCCAAGGCGCCATAAATTAGTCCTTTTCTGAAATGGAGAACGATATGAAAGAAGGGGCTTTTGATTTTCTGGTTCAACTCCCACAGTTCCTCACACATGGTCAGGGCGTCATTGAATTCACCTGCCCAGTTATAATACTGGATGAGATAGGATAGACACCAGGCCCTTCCTTCCAGACTGTTAATGTCTTCACTCAGATCGAGGGCCTGAATCAACAGGGGTCTGGCCTCCTTCAGCTTACCCAGGACCGAATATACAAAACCCTGAAAGCTGGCAGCCTTTAGGAAGACCTCATCAAGACCCTTTTCCTGACTCAACTTAATGGCTTTGTGTAAAAAACCCTGAGATGCACGAGGATGGTGCAAGTAAAAAGAGATCCAGCCCAACCGAAAGAGGGCTTCGGCCTCGGCGTCATCATCTTTTAGCCGTTTTGCCTCGGAATACATCTTATAAAAGGCTGACCTGCTCTTTCTCTTCTGCCCTAAACAGAAATGTACCCCCCCCTTCCATTTGTAGATCTGCAGGGTCTTCTCCATGGCATGCTTCCACCCATCCTTTTGAAGGATATCCAGTGCCCTGTCAAAACACATCAGGGCCTCCCGGCAGGCAAACGAACGCCTCGCAATGTGTCCTGCCTCAAGGGTGTAGTCAAAAGCCTTACGCCAGTCCTGAGAATGGTAATAATGATAAGCGAGAAAACCTGCCTGATTAGAGAGGTTGTCTTTAAACATTCTCTCAGTGGCCTCTCCTACAAGACGGTGATATCGTCTGCGGTTTCGACGAAGCAGGCCATGATAGGTAATTTTCTGCATCATCTGATGACGGAAAATATATTTTCCCCCAAGGTCAGATGATATCTTCTCTATAATCCCCTCTTTTTCAAGAAGTTTCAGACCCTGTTTCAGGGAGACATCGTCTTTCAAAAGATATTTCAGTAGATTATAGGAAAATTCGCCGCCGATTATGGAGGATAGCTGGGCCACCTTTTTGCCTAATTCGGGGAGAGCATCTAAACGTGCTGTTAAGACTTCCCTGATATCTTCGGGTATTTCCAAATCCTCAACACCCAGAGTAAGGGTGCATTTATAGTCATCACAGACCATCAATTCTTTGCGCTTCAGGGTTTCTGCCATCCCTACTAAAAAGAGTGGATTGCCTCCTGCCTTCGAGACAATCTTTTGTGATATTTTGGGGTCAAGATGATCCGTACCGAGAACAGAGTTGAATATCTTAATGGAAGGTTTGTCAGGAAGAGGACCCAAACCGATAAAATGATGGGGGATGGCCGGGCACCAGTCCTTGTGAATTGTTCTCCCGAGACAAATAACTAAGAGAGGCCCCGTCATCTTTGTCTGGAGTAGATAGAAGAGAAAATCACGTGTGGTTTCGTCTACCCATTGCATATCGTCAAATGCCAGTATAAGCGGTCTGACAGACAGGATAGAATCCATAAGATCCGTTATAGCATGGAACAGGGCACGTTTTTCCCCCTCAAAGGAGCTCTCAGAAAGATCTCTCTCTTCTATGATCCGGCTCAAGAGATTGAATATCTTTTCTAATTTGGGGATAAGGGATCTTTCTTTAACCCGTTTTTTGATCTTTTTTTCAACCGTTTTGAAGCTGTCTTTTTCCGATAGATGAAAATAGGATCTGAGAGCCTGGGCTAAAGGATAAAGGGCCGTGGCCTCCCCATAGGGCCTGCAATGCCCTTTCAGGAAAAGTATGTTTTCATCGTTGATGGAATCATGGAACGCGGATAACAGACGTGATTTTCCTGCACCCGCCTCTCCTTCCACTGATACCAGCCGGGGCTTGCCCTGGAGCGCATCCTTTAAGGCCCCTTTTATGACAGACAGCTCATTTTTTCTGTTAACAAAGGGAGCGGGCTTGTAGGCACCTTTTTTTGCCAGATGCACGCTTTTTCTCTCTCCTAAGAGCGTATACGCCAGCACAGCCTTTCTTTTCCCCTTTACAACAAACTCTCCTGCCTTGCGAAATCTGAAGAACAGTTTTGCAGCCGCCTGTACCCTTTCAGAGACCAGAATGCCGCCGGGATGCGCATGGGCCTCTAACCGTGCAGCCAGATTGGTTGTGTCTCCGGCCGCTGTGTAGTCAAGTCTTAAATCTATGCCAATGGTGCCAACAACGACCTTTCCACTATGAATACCGATCCGCAGTTGAAAATGAACGCCATAATCCCTTTTTATTCGAGCGGTATATCCTTTCATGCGGCGTTGTATCCGGAGGGCGGCATAACATGCCCGGCTAATATGGTCTTCATAGGCCATAGGCGCCCCAAAGAGAGCCATAACGCCGTCTCCTGTATACTGGTTGATGCTCCCCCCGGCCCCATGGATCTCCTTCCCGAGAATGTCAAAGCAACCATCCATGATCTCGTGGACATCCTCCGGGTCGAGATTCTCAGACATGCTTGTGAAGCCCGTTACATCGGCAAACAACACAGATACCAACTTTCGCTCACCCTCTAAGCTGCCGGCCACCTTGAGGATCTCTTTCTTCAGAAATGGAGGGGTATAATCTTCAGGAGAGTGTTTCACGGAGGCAGGAAGGGATTGGGGGGGCAATCGTCCTCCACAAAGCTCACAGGACTCCGATCCCGCACGGTTATTATGCCTGCATTCCGGGCATTTCACGACCAAGGGGTTGCCGCAATTCCCGCAGAAGTTCATATTGTCGGGATTTTCAAACTGGCAGCTTGAACATTTCATAGATCATATGGGATTTATGATTGTTGATTGAAAAACAAAAAAATACCTGTCCAAGAAATCAAAACATTTTCTTGAAGGCTGTATCTTGACATATTTAGCAGGATCTGCACACTAAAAATTCGCCCAAGGTTAGTTAGTATCCATCCAGAAATGAGATAGTTTTTACAAGGTCAAGGAAGATGAGGGTTTTAACCAGAGGAATACATTGAAGTATTTCGAGGATTAAGATCCGAATCTGACGTCCCGCCGATAGGCGGGATGAAAAATAGCCATTTATGGATGGACATTGTTAATCAGGGCTTGAACCCCATTTTCCATTGGTAAATATGATTCCCGGTTTGTAACGGGGGGGTGAATGGATGGATGAATGTTAGGATGCTGAGATAAGCAACAATGCCGGGGTGCCGGGATGGGAGGATGATTAGGGGGGGGTTACTTTGCGGTTCAATAATCCACGGAGGGGAAGAGTTTCTTATCTGTATGGGGCAGAAACATTGCTGCCACATATTCATCCATAAATGGTTGATAAGTGGAAAGCTCTATATTGGTCATTCCCTTTGCTATCTTTATGGTGCGCTCAAATGCATGAGCGGATAAAAGGGCCATGCGGGCACCCATAAGAGAACTGTTGCCGATGAACTGAATCCTTTCCGGATCGATATCGGGTAACAGACCAATGCCAATTGCTCTCGGGATGTCCAGATAAGTTCCGAAACCCCCGGCCACAAAAAATGTGTCTATATCCTCGAATGCAAGGCCAACATAATCCATAAGGGATTTGATGGCAGCAAAAACCGCTCCCTTGGAACGGATAAGGTTTCCTATACCCGTCTCTGTAATCGTCAAGTCCTTTCCCGTCTCTGTGTCTTTAGCATAGGCCAATATAAACTCGGGCTTACCCTCTCTTTCTATCAGCCTTTCACTCTTTGAAGAGAGATCAAATTTGCCGTCACTGTTAATAATCCCTGTTTTTACAAGCTCATATATGAGGTCAATCAGCCCGGAACCGCATATCCCTCTTGGTTTGGCTTTTCCAATAGTAGTGTACGTCACTTTGCCGTTTTTTATCTTTACCCTTTCTATGGCTCCCCTGGTGGCGCGCATACCATTTCGAATGCCCCCGCCTTCAAAGGCAGGACCTGCAGATGCCGAGCAACATACCATCCATTCGCTGTTTCCTATTGCAATTTCCCCGTTGGTCCCCACATCAATGAGCACCTTTGTCTCCGGTCTGTCAGCCATCCCGCAGGCAAGGATACCTGCTACAATATCTCCTCCAACATAACTGGCCACATCCGCAATCGTTTCCAGGATTCCCTCCGGGTTTATCCCTATATCAATCTCACTGGCGCGTATCTGAGGGAAGATGTTGGCAGTAGGCACATAAGGATCCAGCCGAATGGAGCATGGAATTAGAGATAAGAGAAGATGACTCATGGTTGTGTTACCCGCAGCTACAACACAGGTAATGTCCGCCGGAGTCAACCCTTTTTCATCGGTCAACGTCTTTATGAGGCTGTTTATGTTTTTTATGACAGCTTCATGAAGCGGATTAACGCCTCTTTCCTTTCCACAGGCAAAGACCATTCTCGAAATCACATCTTCGCCGTAATGGGCCTGGAGATTATGACTCCCGGCCACGCCGATAACATTGCCCGATTTGAGATGGACCAGTTGAGCAACAACAGTGGTTGTTCCCACATCGACAGCCAACCCGTAATTCCGATCAGTGGTATCTCCAGGTTCTATCTGCAATATTCGCCAGAGGTCCCCATGTTTTGCAATGGTTATAGTAACCTTCCAGCCGTTATCACGAAGCTTAAGCGCCAGACCTTGAAGACAGCGCAAAGACATCTCAAAGGACTTGTAATCGGTGCTCTTCCTCAGTTCTCTGATAATACGTTCTATGTCACCTATGTTGTCTTCCTGGGTCGGTTCTTTCAATTCTAAGTATTTCTTCTGGACCAGGGGCTCAAAAAGGGTCATCGGGTCAGAAGTAATCCTCGCGAC
>DAOVUP010000147.1 GCA_030632525.1 Desulfobacteraceae bacterium
CAAGACGAACTGAAAAACCATTGTACGTGATACGAACTCAAATATAGTCCGCCTTGGGACTTAATAACCACTCGACTACTCAACCAGGCCTGTGGTCCCGTGGCATGGATATTGCTTACTATTCACCACAAGGGCATAATACTTGGCATTACCTCCTTTTGCTGGTTGCCCCCTTCTAATGCGGATTTGGTTCCCCGGGGATTGCCTCCGGGGGCCAAATCACGTATCTTCAGCACTTCAATTCCAAAGTCCTAACCCGGAGAGAACCGAAAAAGTCTCATGCAAAGGCGCAAAGACGCAAAGAAAACCTACAGCCTATTCGCAACCCGAGAAATGCCATCCCTTCATCAGGGAAACACCAGCCCCATAATTCATACTTTCTTACCTTTGCGTCTTTGCGCCTTTGCGTGAGTAAAAATTCGAATCACATTTCTTCATTAATCATTAATACCAACGACTATAGAAACTTGTATTTGTAACCTTTTAATTTATCTTGTCTCTTGAGTAAGCAACAGACAAGGAGATAGAAAAATGACAAAAGAAATATCAAGAAGATCCTTTCTTAAAGGCGGTTTGGCCGCGGCAGGCGCTGTGGCAGCTTCTTCTCTTCCACTCCCTGCTACTGTAAAAGGAGCTACGGGTGAGGAACTGGCAACCCTTATTGATATCAGAAAATGTATCGGGTGCGAGGCATGCGTAGAGGCATGTCAGGAGGTCAATGAGCCCAAATTTCCTGAACCAAAGAAGCCTTTTCCGAAGATGTATCCAAACAGGGTCAAGGTCTCTGACTGGTCTGATAAGAGGGATGTCACAGACCGGTTGACCCCTTATAACTGGCTGTTTATCCAGGAAGCTACGGTGATGCTAGATGGCAAAGAGGAGACCCTTACAATCCCCAGACGATGTATGCACTGCCAGAATCCCCCCTGTGCGGATCTCTGTCCGTGGGGTGCGGCGCGCAAACTCAGGAACGGAATCACCCGGATTGATGCGGATATCTGTCTTGGAGGGTCCAAATGCAAAACGGTCTGTCCCTGGCATATCCCCCAGCGTCAGACCGGTGTAGGGTTGTACTTGGACATACTTCCCAATTTTGCAGGGAATGGGGTCATGTATAAATGTGACCGGTGCTACAACAGGATTGAAAAGGGAAAACTCCCCGCCTGCATCGATGTATGCCCTGAGAAGGTTCAAAAGATAGGGCCCCGGGACGAAATTATAAAAGAGGCCCATGCTATTGCAAAGGAGATAAAAGGCTACATCTACGGTGAAAAAGAAAACGGTGGAACAAATACTATCTACGTGTCGCCTGTTCCCTTCGAGGAGCTTAACAAGACCATAGAAAAGTCCCCTGGGAGGCCAGGTTTAAGTCCTGTCAAGGACTCCATGGCTCACGCCGACAACCTGGCCAAGGCCATGATAATCGCCCCCATTGCAGGTATTGCAGCAGCAGCGGGGAAATTCTTCTCTACCTCCAAAAAACTGACACATCCTGAGGAGGGAAAAAAATGAAATCACATAGTTATGAATTAACGGCTGGAAAAAAATGGCTCAAGAAATTCTATATTTTGCTCTTTACTGTGATGGCATTTACCGGGTTTGGCCAGATGCCTATTTTTAAACGTTATTATATCGCTGATATTCCAGGTATGGGTTGGACTGCAGACTTTTATGTGACCCACTACATTCATTATATTGGAGCAATCCTTCTGTTAGGGCTTGTGGCCTACTGCATTTTAGATTATTTTTTTTCAGGTAGACGTGAATTCAGTTTAACCGGCTCTGCCTATGTGAGGATTCTGCTCTTAGGTGGCATCGTTATAACGGGGATCTTCAGGGTTTTAAAAAACCTGCCCGATGTTGTTTTTTCGCCGGGGTTTACGTTATTCATTGATATCTCTCACTTAGGCTTTATGATGTTCTATCTGTTCGCAGCGCTTCTTTTTCTGATTATCAAATCTGGATGGACCAGGGGGATTGATGATTGATGATTGTCGATTGTTGATTGTTGGATGGCTGATAGGACAGTCTGCGGTCATATGCGAAACCTGCCGGCTTGTGCCTATCAGTGGCAGGCGGGTCTATGGATGGATGACAATATGAACAAAACAGTGCTCATCATTTCCACCTTGGATACAAAGGGTGAAGAGACCTATTACCTCAGGGATAAAATAGAATCTCTTGGGATAACACCCTTGCTGATGGATATCTCCATGAGGGGTGAAGGGTCTACGAGAGCGGATATTGGTCCCGAAAGGGTGGCAAAGGCCGGCGGCAGCAGCATCGAGGAGATCCGTGCATCAAAAGAACGTTCCCGGGTCACCAATATCACCATCGCTGGAGCGTCGCGCATTGCCGGTGAATATTTCGCTGAAGGAAAACTGGATGGTGTGATCGGCATCGGCGGATCAACCGGATCGCTTATGTCCACAGAGGTCATGAGGGCGCTTCCCTTTGGCATCCCCAAGCTAATGATATCTTCCACTGCCGCCCTGCCTGGACTCGCTACCCGCTATATCGGCACAGGGGATATCTCTCTATTCCATTCGGTTATCGAAATATCCGGTCTTTCAGACCTCCTCAAAAACGTGGTGGACAGGGCCGCCTATGCATTAGCCGGGATGGTCCAGGGAATAATCACCTCCTCCCGGACTGAAAAGGGGAAGGCTATTGCAATGACAATGCTCGGTCCCTGTGAAAAATGCGCCAGTTCAGTGAGAACTGCCCTTGAGGAGAGAGGCTATCAGGTGATTGGTTTTTCTGCCGCAGGGATCGGGGACAGGGCCATGGAAGAGATGCTGTCACAAGGTCTTTTCCAGGGTGTCATAGACCTTGCGCCGGGCGGGGTTGGGGAGCATCTATTCGGGTTTATGAGAGATGCGGGGCCTAATCGGATGGAATCCGCGGGCAAGGCAGCGATCCCCCAGGTTATATCCACCTGCAGTGTTAATCACATAACCCCGGCCAAGTCCAAGTATAAACCGGAATATCATGAGCGGAGAAAGTACGACCTGGACAGATTCCGCACATGGGTTCGTATTTCCCCGGATGAATTAAAAGAGGTTGCAAAAGCCTTTAAGGAAAAGCTGAATAAAGCAGAGGGACCCGTAAAGGTCCTGATTCCGCAGCGGGGATGGTCTTCTGTTGATTATCCCGGCAATGCCACCTACGATCCTGAAGAAGACCGGGTTTTTGTTGAAGAACTGCAGGATGGTTTGAATCCGGGGATTGAAGTGTTGGAAATTGATGCCAATATGGAGGACCCTGAGTTTGCAAAGGGAGTTGTTGAAGCGTCCATGAAAATCCTTAATTAACTTTTGGATATTGGCTAATGGCTAATGAAAAACTAGAAAAACTGGAACTGTGTAATCCGTAACCTTTTTGGCTGAGATGCAAAGATTTTTTCTCCAGTTTCTAATCCCGCCCTTCGGGACTAATTTCTAATTTCGAGTCTCATTATGAACAAACGAATTGTTGTGGGAATTGCAGGTGCTAGCGGCGTAATCTACGGGGTCATGTTACTGGGTTTCCTTAAGAAAAAAGGGATCGAAACACACCTCATTATATCCGAGTCAGGGGAAAGAAATATTGAAATCGAAACTGACTATAAGCCAGCCGATGTTAAGGCCATGGCCGACTATTGCTATGATAACAGAGATGTGGGCGCTTCCTTGGCCAGCGGTTCCTTTTTGACCTCTGCAATGGTGGTGGCGCCGTGCACCATAAAGACCCTTTCCGGAATCGCCAACTCTTATACCAACAACCTCCTTGTCAGGGCCGCGGACGTAACCCTAAAAGAGAAGAGAAAACTGGTCCTCGTGGTCAGGGAGACCCCTCTTCATAAAGGGCATCTCAGGCTGATGACCATGGCCGCCGACATGGGCGCCCACCTCCTTCCCCCTGTACCCTCCTTTTATCACCAACCCAAGACCATCGATGACATCATTCACCAAACCATTGGAAAGATATTTGATTACCTGCAGATTGAGCATAACCTTTTTAAACGCTGGGGCGAGTAATTAGTGCCTGAACCACGCCAAGGCGTGGTTCAGGCACGATTTTGGGTTTTAGATTTTAGATTTTAGATTAATGGAATCAATTCCAACTCAGTAAACCCTCATGATTGATGTTGTGTTCGTTTTCATTTCGAGGTTTTCGTTGGGACACTAACTACTAATCAGTGTCCATCCACAGATGAAACAGAGACGCTGGCAAGTGTCCAATTCAGAAATGCGCGATTTTTTACAAGATCAAGGAAATCAAGGGATTACGCGGAGGCGTACACGCAGTACGCCGCACAAGGAATCCCGCCGATTGACGCCGAGATTGTGAAAAAGGGCTATTTCTGGATGGACACTAATCAAAGATGGCCTGCACAAAATCCGCGGCGTCAAAGGGTCTGAGGTCGTCCATCTTTTCCCCTATGCCGATAAATTTGATCGGTATGTCAAGCTCCCCGGAAATCCCCACAACAATACCCCCCTTTGCAGTCCCGTCCAGCTTGGTCAGGATAATCCCAGTTACCCCAAACCTCTCATTAAATGTCTTGGCCTGTGCAATCGCATTTTGACCTGTAGTGGCGTCCAAAACTAGCCAGACCTCGTGGGGCGCGCCAGGAAGCTTACGGCCGATCACGCGATGGATCTTTTGCAGCTCTTCCATGAGATTGATCTTTGTATGAAGCCGGCCTGCAGTATCGATGAGGACCACGTCAACTTTTCTTGCAACGGCAGCAGTCAAGGCGTCAAAGGCTACGGCCGAAGGATCAGAACCCGTATCCTGTTTTATGACGGTGGCACCTACCCTTTCACCCCAGATACTCAACTGTTCCACCGCAGCGGCCCGGAAGGTGTCGGCTGCAACCAACAGGACCTCTTTTCCCTCTGATCTGAAACGATTGGCCGCCTTTCCTATGGTGGTGGTTTTCCCGACACCGTTTACACCGATAACCATTATGACTAAGGGCTCTCCCGGTCCGGGGGAGGGGTGCTTCACTGCCCGAACGTCCAAAAACGACAGCATATGTTCTTTGAGGGCAGTCTTTAGCTTTTCAGGATCTTTAAGCTCCTTTCTGGCAACCTTTTCCTGAACAGAATCAATCAACTCCTGGGTTGTGGCCACACCAATATCCGAGGTAAAAAGAATCTCCTCCAAATCCTCTAACAACTCCTCGGTGATCTCCTTCTTACCCAAAAAAAGG
>DAOVUP010000192.1 GCA_030632525.1 Desulfobacteraceae bacterium
GCATTAATTTTTTCATCGGCCAGGGCGATTGCATCCGTCATAGTGGGGCTCAGCTTGTTAAGGTCGTTGAGCATGCCCCCGACAGGTCCTTCCTCTTCAATAAGGACCACTTCATATCCGCGGTTGGCAAGGGCTAATGAGGCTGTCATCCCTGCTATGCCTCCCCCTATGACTAAGGCCCGGCGTTGCACCTCGGACATAATCGGTTCCTGGGGTTCTAACAGGGCTGCCTTGGCCACGCCCATGCGGATCAGGTCCTTGGCCTTAGTGGTCCCTGCCTCCTGTTCCTTCATGTGAACCCAGGAACACTGATCTCTGATATTCACCATCTCAAACAGGTAGGGGTTCAAACCTGCTTCACCACAGGAGCTACGGAACAGGGGTTCATGGGTCCTGGGCGTGCAGGAGGCGACCACCACACGGTTGAGGTTTTGCTCTTCTATCCCTTTTTTGATCTCATTGATCCCACCTTCAGAGCAGGTATAGAGATTTCTCAGCACAAAAGTCACATGGGGAAGCTTCCTGGAAAATTCTTCAAGCTCCTCCATATCAAGGTATCCGGCAATATTAGACCCGCAATGGCAGAGGAATACCCCGATCCTGATATCTTCTTTCTTGTCAGGCAACGGCTTTCTCCTTTTCTAATTCCGATTGAAACGCGATTTCCGCGGCGCGCTCTGCGGCGCTTGACGCTTGTGCCACGGATTCAGGCACATCCATGGGGGACTCGGCACAGCCACAGACAAAAATACCGGGGGTCGTTGTATCAACAGGAGAGAGGGAATCGGTCTTTATAAAGTCGTATTTATCCAACTCAACGCCTACAGTCTTTGCCAAGGTGCCGATCCCTTTTGTGGGAGCGCACGCAGTTGCCAGGACAACCATATCAAATTCCCGGGTTTCAACCTTTCTCTCGCGGGTATCTTCATAGGTCACCACCGGATTATTGTTGGGGCCTTCTGTAATTTCAGCGATCCGACCGCGGACATAAGTTATGTTTGAATTATTACCCCCGCGTATCTTGTATTCCTCAAACCCCTTGCCGATGGCACGGATGTCCATGCCAAAGATAGTCGAATGGGTCTCGGGCTCATGCTCCTGGGCGATAACCGCTTCCTTGATGGAATGCATGCAGCAATAGCCGGAGCAGAACGGGTAAAACCTGAAATCCCGGGAGCCCACGCACTGGATAAAGGCCAGCCTTTTTGCCACAGTAAACCTTTTGGCCTTCTTTTTCAGCTCTTCGAGGGGCTCGACAATTTTTAGATGGGAGGCATACTTGTCGGCCCATTTTTTGCGGTCTTCATCACCCTCATACTCACCGGTCTGATATTTTCCATAAAAGTCGGCAGACGGCTCATCAAATTTCTTCTCTAACTTGTCTAAGACCTTCTGAGATTTTTTTGCCTTTTTTTCAAGAGCTGCGATCTCGGCTTGGGCAGCGCGGTCCGACGGTCGATCCATGTGCCCCTCGGTAGGGCCGCTTGCGCTCAGGAGTCTCTCAAATTCTATTGCCGTGACCACATTAGCGATTTCCCGGTACCGGTATTCCGGGATTAATGAGGGATCAAAAATATCGTAACCAGCAGCGATTATGATTGCCCCCACATCCAGTTCAATGATCCGGTCTTCCTGTTCAAAATTTATAGCTTCGGCCTGACAGGTCTTTGCGCAGATACCGCATTTTTTCCCGTTCAACTGACGACAATGGTCAGGGTCAATGGTATGGGTGGAGGGTATGCCCTGGGCAAAGTAGCTGTATATGGCACTGCGATCTCCCAACCCCTCATTAAAGGCATCGGGAACCACGGTGGGGCACTTTTCGGCACAGGCCCCGCAGCCCGTGCACCTGTCTTCTTCCACATACCGGGTCTTTCTCCGAACCGTTACCTTAAAATTCCCGGCTTCGCCTTCTACCTTTTCCACTTCACTGTAGGCTAGAAGCTCAAGGTTGGGATGTCGACCGACATCCAGCATCTTGGGCGAGAGTATTCAGATAGCGCAGTCATTGGTGGGGAAAGTCTTGTCTAACTGGGCCATTTTGCCGCCGATGCTGGGCAGCTTTTCGACCAGATGGACCTTGATCCCCATATCGGCAAGGTCCAGAGAAGACTGCATACCCGCAATGCCCCCCCCGATAACAAGTATGTCTTTGCTCATAATCAATTCCCTCAAATGCAAGTAACTAAAATTATGGCTTTATTTGGTCAGCCACAATATCAAAGAGATCCATGATCTCTATCTTAAGGTCAAAAGCGGCCTTGGCACACCGGAAATGGATCTGGCATTTGGGACAGGCAGTTACAAGGGTCCCTGCGCCTGTGTTGCTTGCCTCGGTCAGCCTTTCAACCTGTATTTCTTTGGAACAGCTTGAACAATTCGTCCAGCCAGTGGTCCCGCAGCAGACACCGTTTTCCCGGGAACGCTGCATCTCTTTCAGCTCAATTCCGGGGATGGCCTTTAGAAGCTTTCTGGGCGCATCATAGATGCCGGCTAACCTGCCTAATCTGCAGGGATCATGATAGGTAACCATCTCCACCTTTTCTTCAAACTCAATGGCGCCCTCATCTATTTTATCTGCTAAAAAATCGAGTATATGTATTGGCTCAAAACCCAGATCACCAAAATACTTGGGATACAGATTCTGAAATGTATAAAATCCTTCAGGGCAACTGAAAACCACCTGTTTGGCGCCCGAAGAACGGATGAGGTCGAGGTTCAATTGGGCTAATTTTTTGAATTTTTCCTCGTTTCCATTCCAGAGGGCATCATGGCCGCAGCACCTTTCCTCATTGCTCACAACCGGTTCCACTCCACAGGCATTGATAATTTTCAAAACATTCTGGGCTCCCTTAATGGAACCGGCATCTATATCCCGGAAAATAACGTCAAAATATGGTCGGCAGCCTACAAAATAGAAGACGTCCCCCTTATCCGCGGTTTTTCCGTCCTCAATCCAGAAATTGCGGTTTTGGGCCACATCCTGTGTCTGGATGGACGAGATGGTCTGGAGCATGCCATTATGTGCAGGGACACCGTCAAACCCGGAGTTACGGGCCTCGCCACGGATAAGCCGGACAAATTCAGGGAAATCGATGTTGGCAGGGCACCTGACACTGCATTGAGCACAGGTCAGGCAGCTCCATATGGTGTCGTCAGAAGGCTCTTCCAATTCATACAAAGAGCGCTCTATGATCTGCCTGGGTGAAAAATCGGGAAACACCTTAGCAACAGGGCAGCTTCCAGTGCACACGCCGCAGTCAAGACAGTAATAGGTTTGGGTTATGTCAACCAATTCAGTTAGAGCAGTCATGCTGATGCCTCGATTTTTCAGGGCCGTAATCAGGCCGCTTTTTTCAATGTAAATGGTCCTAAGGATTTGAGTTCTTCGGTAAATTCCCTCGCAACTTCAGCAAAACGGGTCCCTTCCGCAGAAGAGATCCATTCTAATCTGAGCCTTCCAAGGTCAATGCCGAGTATCTTCACAAGCTCCTGTGTCATTTCAAACATCTTTTCGGCCTTTACATTACCGTCCAGGTAATGGCAATCGCCGATGTGTCACCCGGCCACCAATACGCCGTTCGCCCCCTCCTGAAAGGCCTTGAGGATAAAATTGGGGTTGATCCGGCCAGAACACATAACCCGAATAATCCTCATGTTTGGGGGATACTGAAAACGGCTTACTCCTGCCAGATCAGCGGCAGAATAGGCGCACCAGTTGCACGCAAATGTAATTATTTTTGGACTAAACTCTTGAGTCATGAACTACCTCCGTTCGGATTGTTGACTGATGATTGTTGATTGATGATTGAGGTTTTTCCAATTTGGTTTTTTCAATAGACAATCATCAATCGACAATCGCCAATCCACGGATCATCAATCCAAGGCCGCTTCCACCATGGCCAGGACTGCCTGATCGTCGTAGTGGAAGAGAGAAGCCGCCCCCGTGGGGCAGGCCACAGCGCAAGACCCGCATCCCTTACAGAGTGCCTCCTGAACGTAGGCCACACTCTTATCATCTTCCTTTTCAACAAGCCCGATGGCATTAAATGGGCAGGCCTCGACGCATTTGCCGCAGCCCCTGCACATGATCTCGTTCACATGAGAGACCACTCCCTCGACAGTAAGCTGTTCCTTTGAAAGGACCACAGAAGCCCTTGATGCCGCAGCCTTTGCCTGGGCAATGCTTTCTTCGATCGGCTTTGGGTAGTGGGCAATACCGGCCAAGAAAATGCCC
>DAOVUP010000255.1 GCA_030632525.1 Desulfobacteraceae bacterium
AGACCCCATAAAAACCCCGGAAAAGCAAGATGCGAACGCAAGGATGACGATCACCATGGATGTGGTCTTTGTGGTGTTAACCACAGCGGTTTTAAGACCGCTCCATGTGAACTTCCCGTAGGCCACAGTCATAAGAAAGGCGAGCAGTGCCCCCACCCCTGCTGCTTCCGTGGGTGTGGCAATTCCCATAAAGATCGATCCTAACACTCCTACGATAAGGATGGTGGGCGGTACCATTGATTTCAAGACCCTCAGGAATAATGTCATGGCAGGCATGGCCGCCCTTTCTTCCTTTGAAAGGGCCGGACCGTCCTGGGGTCTGATCCAGCATCTTATCAGGATATATAGAATATACATTGTCGAGAGGATCAGACCCGGGATAATGGCCCCTGCGAAAAGCTTTCCCACAGACAGGGCGGCCTGGTCAGCCATGACAACTAACATAATACTCGGTGGTATGAGAATTCCTAATGTGCCGCCCGCGCATATACTCCCGCAGGCAAGCCTTTTATTATAGTTGTACTTTAAGAGCACGGGCATGCCCAGGAGACCCATGGTCACAACCGATGCCCCAATGATCCCAGTACATGCTCCAAAAAGGGTGGCTACTACCACAACGGCTACGGCAAGGCCTCCCCTTACGGGGCCAAACAGGTATCTCATGGTATCAAAGAGGTCTTCGGCCACACCTGATTGATCCAATAGCTGGGCCATGAGGATAAAGAGGGGGATACAGACCAGGATATAATTATCCATAGTGCCCCAGATCTGGTTCACGAAGAGATAGAAGGAGCTCGGACCCCATCCAAGATAACCGAAAATTGCTGCAAGACCACCGAGAACAAAGGCGAGGGGATGACCCATAAAGAGGCCGATTAATATCCCTGCGAACATACCTATGGTTATGAACTCTGGACTCATATCTCCTCCCCCCTGATGGTCTGGATAATTGCACGGATATAGGTGGCGGTCCCTTGAATCAGGAGCAATGCGATAGAAACCGGAATAGCTGTTTTTATCAACGGAACGATCGTCAAGGCAGCAGAATCACTTGTTTCACCTATGGCCCATGAGGTAGAGGCATATATGACTCCCTGATACAAAACAATAATGCAAAATGGGAAGAAGAATACCATGTATGTGATAATGTCTAAAATCCCCCTGGTCCTTGGCGAAAACTTGTCGTATATGACATCGATTTTTACGTGCCCTTTATAAAGGAGTGTATATGCGGCGGCCAGCATAAAATAAGGGCCATAGACAAAGTCGATGACCTCGGTTGACCATATATGAGGGGCGCCAAAGAATCGCCTTGATATCACCTCGAATACCACCAGAATTGCAAGGGGAAGAACAAGCCAGCAAAAAATCCTGCCTGACCACTCGCTAAAACCATCTAAGAATTTCAGTAACTTCTTGATTTGCATTTACATACCTTCCATTTAGAGTCCACCATAAAAGATCTTTTGCTACACTCCGTATGCCACTGGTAATTGGTTTGATACAGATAATGAGATAAAAAAAAGGCCTTTGAAGGGTAACCTTCAAAGGCCTTTTGTACGATTAATAGCCCATCTTTTTGAGTTCGCTTAAAACATTTCCCACAAAGACTGGGGTACGTCCCTGGCCAAATCTCCCGGTCATCTCCCGCCAGTCCTTGTATTCGTCCAGATACTCCATCTGCGATTTAAGTATCTTTGCATAGTTTTTCGATTTCTTGGCCTGCATCAGACAATACTGACCGGCCAATCCCTCCAGCTTATCCAATTCCGCATCAGGCAGGGGATAAACTTTTGTGCCCTTTTCAATAAATTTTTCTATTGCCTTCCCCGACGCTACCTCATAAAAGGCCATGGCCTTTATTGACGCTGCCTGGCACGCATTTTGGAGGATAGACTTATAGCTCTTTGAAAGGCTGTTATAGGCCTTTAGATTAACCATGGTTCCAAGTTGCGAACAGGGTTGAAACCAGGCGGGAACACTCCAGTACTCGGTTATTTCCGCAAAGCCCATTTCCCAGTCAATACCGGGGCTGCTGAATTCCGCGCCATCCAATGTCCCTCGCTCTACAGCCAGGTAAATCTCGCCACCCGGGATCTTCAGCGGTGAAGCGCCGACCTGCTTCAAAATCCAGATCGTTGCCCTGGAAGGTGTCCTCAGCTTCAAGCCCTTATAGTCCTCTATGGATTTGATCGGCCCGGTCTTTTTGGTGGTTCGGAAACCGGACTCCATTGGGGTGACGCCGAGGGAGAAATAGGTCATGCCATATTGACCGAAAAGTTCCTGCATTAACTCCAGACCACCCCACGCATACATCCAGTTGACGTAATCCACATTGGTGAAGCCAAATGGGAAGGATCCTAAGAAGTCAAAGGCGGGGTCTTTGCTTGCCCAGTAGCTAGGCCAGTCACCGGCCATTTGTACGACGCCTTTGCTGCAGGCATCAAAATACTCAAAGGCCTTCATTAATGAGCCGGACGGAAACCATTTAATCTCAAAGTCCCCATCAGTCATATCTGATACATACTTGATCATCAGCTTGTCGCCGTAATAGAGATTGATGGCAGGTGTCCAGGTGCTTCCCATCTTCCATTTAATCTTCTTGGCCAAAGCTGTGGTTCCGAATGCGAAAACCATGGTTATTGCGCCCAAAAACATCAATAATTTAATCTTTCTCATTTTGTCCCTCCATTGAATTGAGATTTATTGGTTTGAGGCCATCAAGAGCTCTGCCCCGCTACGTCAGGTCTATCACCTCCTTTCTCTCATTAAATTTCTTCCACTCATATTTATTAAAATACTGTTTGATTAAGGTGATACCCGTTTGAGAATGCATTGGTTTTGGCCGCCAAAGTAGATGTTACGGTAGGTTATTCGCGTATTTTCTGAAAATTGTTGTCATACTCATATAAATTGAGATTTGTGTCAAGAAAAAGATTAGCACGTGGTACCTGAAGATGTTTTTTTGGAAAGTGGGATGGTTCCATTCAGCTCTTAGAAATCAGCGTTGCGGGTCGGATGCCATTTTCACCAAATTTATCGCAAATTGAGTCCAGGGCCGTGTTAAGATCTTTCCTCTTCCGGTACTCATTATCCCGGTCGAAAAGAAAGAGCTGTTTCTCTCCCTCAGGGGAACTGAGGCGGGACAGGGAAATCCCTAAAAGCCGTACCGGTCTTTTACCCACGGCTGTTTTCTTAAGGAGACGGCAGGAGGTA
>DAOVUP010000056.1 GCA_030632525.1 Desulfobacteraceae bacterium
AGCATTGATCATATCAAAGTAACATCCCGTACCCCGGGGTATCGCACCCCAGAGGGCGGCAGGTCCTGTCTGAGGCCCCCATTGTCCAATGCGAATCTCCGTATCAGTGACGCCCCTTTCAGCCCACACAAAGGACGTCATCGCCAACGACATCAATACAGCACAACCCAACACCATAACCCAATTCCGTCTTTTCATACTTTTCCTCCTTATTATAATTGATTGTTTGTTATCTGTTATTTGTTACTGGTTATTCGACAATTCCCTAATCGTCAATCCCCAATCTTCAATCCCGCGCATCGCGGGATCAATTGTCAATCTTCAATCCCCAACCCCCAATCATCCCCGCTTTCTTCTATACATAGCCTCAATAAGGTCACCAAAGGCCTCGTTCACATATTTCCTCTTGACCTTCATGGTGGGGGTGACCTCCCCGTCTTCTTCATAGAGTTTCTTGGGAAGAATGGTGAATTTCTTTACCTGCTCCACACGGGACAGGGTATCGTTTACTTGATTCATCTCAGCCTGGATCAAATTTATGATCTCGTGACTCTGAGTCAGGTCCTTATAAGTGGAAAACTGAATTTTATTATCCTGGGCGTACTTGACCACGTTGTCTTCATCAATCATGATCAGACAGGAGAGGAATTTCCTTTTGTCCCCGATAACAACAGCGTCATTGATAAAGAGACTGGCCTTTAGCTTATTTTCGATATACTGGGGCGTAATGTTCTTCCCCCCGGCAGTGACTATGATATCCTTTTTACGATCCGTAATCCTGAGATATCCGTCCTCATCAAGCTCTCCCACATCTCCGGAGTGCAGCCACCCGTCTTTAATGGTCTCTGCGGTGGCTTCAGGGCTCCTAAAATACCCCTTGAAAACACCGGGGGATTTCACCAGAATTTCCCCATCTTCGGCTATCTTCACCTCTACGCCTGGTAGAGGCGGACCCACCATTCCAAACTTTACCATGCCAACCCTGGAGACCGTGGTCACACCCGAACCTTCTGTCTGGCCATAACCCTCTATAAGATTAACGCCAATGGACTGGAAAAAATGGAGGACATCGGGCGCTATGGGTGCGGCGCCTGAATAGGCAATCCTCATCCGGTCAAACCCTAATCGCTCTTTCAGCTTCCGGAAAACCATAAGATGGGCGAGCTGGTAGAGGGGCTCCAAGTAGAAGGGCACAGATTTGAAGTTCATTTTGAGGGTGGCCCGATTTTTTCCGATCTTCAGCGCGACCCCGAAAAGGAGTTTCTTGAACCATGTGGCGTCAGACATCTTGATATAGACGGCAGAGAGATATTTCTCCCAGATACGGGGAACCGCATATCCCATGGTAGGGGATATCTCCCTCATATTATCCATGACCGTATCCAGACTCTCGATAAAATTGACGGTATACCCATGGGTGACATGCACAAAGACCGAAAAGAGACGTTCAAAAACATGACACAGGGGCAGAAAAGACATGACACTCTCTGTGTCGTACACAGGGTCATCTGCGACAATGGCCCGCGCCATCCAGGTAACATTTCTATGGGTCAGCATGGCCCCCTTTGGCGGGCCGGTTGTGCCTGAGGTGTATATGAGGACCGAAAGATCCTCAGGGGTGACCTCCGCCATCCTTTTCTCGAAAAGACCCGGGGTTTTTTCCACAATCTCACGACCCGTTTCAAGTAGCTCGTCGTAGGTCATGACCATGGGGTCTTCAAAATGTTTCAGCCCTTCCAGGTCCCAGACAATGACCTTTTTCAGTTGGGGGACCTTATCCCTGAAGTGCAGCCATTTATCCAACTGCTCCTCGTTTTCCACGAAGAAAAACCTGGATTCCGACTGCTCAATCACGTATTCCACCTGGGGCCAGGCATTGGTGGAATAGACCCCCACAGCCACCCCGCCCGCGCCCTGGATACCAAGATCAATAATCACCCATTCGGGGCAATTATCCCCGATAATGGAGACACACTCCCCCTTCTTTAAACCCATGGATATGAGGGCCGACCCCACACACTTGGCCAGCCTGTAATATTCATTCCATGAAATATCGTGCCAGAGGCCATATTCCTTCTTGCGCAAGGACACCCGGTCGCCGTATTTCTCAGCCGTTTGCTTAAATACCTTCGGAACGACTTCTGCAATCATATTCAAGTTGGCTCCCTTTCCCCTATCTCCATCTCTTCTTTCTCTTCCAACGTTGAAACCCTTTTGCTGACTCCTCTGACTTCATCCCCATATAGAATTCCTGGACATCCTTGTCTTCCATCAGTTCTTTGGCCTCCCCCTTCATGACAAACCGGCCATTTTCCAAGATAAGGCCAATATCTGAGATGGACAGGGCCATGCGGGCGTTCTGTTCCACTAACAAGATGGTGACACCCTCCTGGTTGATTGTCTTGATAATCTTAAAAATGTCTCTAACCAGAATCGGAGAGAGGCCCAGGGATGGCTCGTCAAGAAAGAGCAGTTTAGGGCGGTTCATAAGGGCCCGGCCTATGGCCAACATCTGTTGTTCGCCGCCCGAAAGTGTCCCGGCCCACTGGGCCTCCCTTTCTTTGAGCACAGGAAAATAAGCGTATATCTGTTCAAAATCCCTCTTAATGGCAGCACGATCCCTTCTTATATATGCTCCCATAAGAAGGTTTTCCTTCACACTGAGTTCGTCAAAAACCTCCCGCCCTTCAGGCACGTAGGACAAACCCATTCTCACGATCACTTCAGGGTCTTTGCCATCAATCCTCTTTCCTAAAAACTCTATGGTCCCCTTGTCCGGCTGATCATCCAAGAGGCCCATAACGGTTTTCAATATGGTGGATTTTCCTGCCCCGTTGTTTCCAAGAATCGCAGTAACGGTCCCTTCGTCCACAGCGAGGGACACTCCCCGCAGCGCATAGATCAGGGTGTAAAATGTCTCTATATTCTTTATCTCAAGCAATGACTTCATCCTCTCCCAAATAGGCCTTCAGGACCTCCGGATGCTTCTGAATCCCCTCGGGTTTTCCTTCGGTGATCTGTTTGCCGAAGTTGATGACCAAAATAAGATCCGATATATCCATCACCATCTTCATATCATGTTCTATCAGGAGGATCGTCAGCCCAAGTTCATCCTGAATATCCTTGATCCAGAATATCAGATCCTGTTTCTCTTCCGAATTCATGCCTGCCGAGGGTTCGTCTAAGAGAAGGAGTTCAGGCTCCAATGCCAGGGCCCTCCCTAATTCTATTAACTTCTGGGTCCCATAAGGGAGACCCCCCACAAATTGGTTTCTGGCCGATTGGAGATCGAGGAGGTCAATGATCTCCTCTACTCTCTCCCTGTGTTTGATCTCTTCCTGGGCCGCCTTGGAACCCCTCCTGAAAAAGGTGGCGCCGGTCCAGACGTTTGTTTTCATATGGATATGCCGGCCAAGCATCAGATTTTCCATGGTGGTCATGCGGGAGAAAAGCTCGATATTCTGAAACGTCCTGGCGATCCCTTTCCGGGCAATTCTGTGGGGTTTTTGCCCAACAATATCCTCTCCTTTAAAAATAATACTTCCGGAGTCTGGTTTATAAAGACCGCTAATGCAATTAAAGATCGTCGTCTTGCCTGCCCCGTTGGGTCCGATAATGGAGAATATGGAGCCCGGTTCCACACGAAAACTGACCCTGTCCACGGCCGTGAGGCCCCCAAACCTGATGGTCAATTGATCCACAGAAAAAAGGTTGTTATTGGTCATTGGTCATTCATCACTTTTCATTGGGTATTTAGGTATTTGTTACTCAACAATCCTTCAATCATCCGCTATGAACCGGGATTTCCGCTCCGCTCCAACAATCAACAATCATCAATCGACAATCATCAATCATGTCAAACCTTCCTCACATAGTGTTTGGCAAAAAGTCCGCTCGGCTTAAAACAGAGTACCAGCACAATGATCAAGAATGCCACAATCGATTTAAATTCCAGGGACACATATCCACCAAACAGGTTTTCGAGAACCCCCAAAATATAACCTCCTAATGCTGCGCCCACTAATGTGGTCATTCCACCGAGGACTGCCGCTGCAAAACCTTTCAGGAGCGGCTCGAGCATCAGGTTTGGATCTAAGGTGGCAATGGGCGCTAACAACATGCCGGCAACAGCTCCGATCATAGAGCTCAATGCCCAGGTAATGGACAATATCCTGTTTGTCCGAATGCCGTTGATGCGGGCGGCCATGGCATTTTGCTGGGTGGCTTTCATGGCGATTCCGACTTTGGTATACCTGAAAAAGAGAAAGAGCATAAACATCAAAAGGAGCGTGATCAATAGTGTGGCAATATTCAAGTAACTGATTACCGCAGACCCGAGATGGATAACGTCGAAATCCGACACCGGAAATGGGAAATTCCTCTGATCAGCACCCCATTTCCAGCTCGCAAGGCCGTAAAGGACCATCTCAAACCCCAAAGTGATAAGAATAAGGCTTAAAATATTGGGGTCTTTGGCCCTCCTCAGAAATACAAATTCTAAGAATATCCCTAAGGCCGCGGCAAATATGAACGCCCCGATAAATGAAACGACAAAGGAATAGCCGTGGGTCACAAGCAGGGTAAAGGCCACAAATGTTGAGATCATGGCCATTTCACCCTGCCCAAAGTTGGGTACCTCTGAGGTCTTGTAGATGATGACCATGGCAAGGGCGATAAGGGCGTAAAGGCTTCCGAAAGATATGCCACTTACAACGAGCTGCAAAAACATAGATCCACCTATTTAGTGCCTAAAGTTTGGAGTCTGGAGTGCCTAAAGTTAAGGACTGCTGTCAATTTTAAACACGGGATCGTTTGTTGGACGAAACAAGCTTTTCTTTTTTCAAAACTGAAACGCCGAAGGCGTACCACAACTTTAGGCACTTCACACTCCACACTCCAAACTTGCAGTGTTTCAGGGTTGATGAATCTAAAAAACGCGGCTAAAATGGCCAGGTCTTCCAGTATATTTTTGTCCTTATCCAAAAACCGTATAGGCCTAATGGTTCAAATACAACGAGCAGGATGATAATCAGGCCGAAAATGACGCTGGAAATATTGGGAAGGCCTGCAACATTCATCCAACTGTCAGAAAATGATACCAAAACGGCTCCGATGTAGGGAAGTTCCTGGACTTTATCCAGTGTCAGCATAAGCCATGTCATGACAACCCCACCCATGATGGAACCAAATATGGAACCTAAGCCCCCAACAATCACAAACGCCAAGAAATATATGGAAAGGATAAAGTTAAAGGTACTTGGATTGATGAAGCCGAGCAGAAAGGCAAACAGCCCACCGGCAACACCCGCATAAAAGGCGCTGACCGCAAAGGCCAGGGTCTTGTAAAGGGTCAGGTTCACACCCATGGTCTCGGCTGCAATGTCACTGTCCCGGATGGCAATAAAAGCCCTTCCCACCCTCGTTTTCATCAGGTTCCGGGCCGCGAGGATCAAGAGAAAGGCTATGGTGACAACCACGAAATAGAGTTGCCTGTCCGTATCTATGACAAAGGGGCCTAATGAGAGATCGGGGACCTCAAGGCCCATCCTCCCGCCAAAGACCTGCCATCGCCCGATCACCTGGGTGATTGCCATGCCAAAACCTAACGTGGCAATGGCCAGATAAGGCCCTTCCAGCCTCAGGGCCGGCAATCCCAATATAAAACCAAAAAATGCCGCGATAAGGCCGCCGCATATTAATGCCAACAAGAAAGGAAAATGGAGATTGGTCATCAAGAGGACAGTGCCGTACGCCCCGATAGCGAAAAAACCGGCATGCCCGAGGGATATCTGCCCGGTATACCCCACAAGGATGTTCAATCCCACGGTGACAATCACGTTGATGGCCATATAGTTGACCATGTAGATATGATAGTTGGGTAGCAAAAAGGGCAAGGTGACAAGAGAGGCGATGAGCATGATGAACCAGAACCAGAGGACCTTACTATCTAAGAGTTGAATATCCTCGTAGTAATCCCTTTTCATGTCCATAGTCTGGTTCTCCTAATTCTTAGATCCGGCACTCAGGGCTTGCTTGAAAAATCATTTCTGGGGCACTTTGTCAAGTAGCTTTTTGTAATAGATCTCGCTCTCCCCCATGAGAGGAGAACCTTTCCCCATCATATTCAATTGCATAATTTTGAAATTGATCTTTTTGATCTGACGATATTTCTCCTTTTCATCCGGAATATTATCCAACATATCTTCCATCTGCCGGATATCTTTTCTGAGCTGGAGTTCAGGGGGAAGGCAGCCTGCATTTTTCAGGATCTTATGAACCAGCCGAAGATCTTCGGGAATATGACTATCGTCTTCGATATTGATAGGCTCACCATGGCCGGGAAGGTCATCAAAATCCCCCCTTTCCTGGGCCTCTTTGATCCTCTTTTCCACAATTTTTTGAAAAGCAAACATAAACCGGGACCTCGCCATAAAAGGAAGCTGACCGAAACCAGCCTTTAATCTATCTCTACGATCTCCTTACAACTCCCACAGCGCCTGGCGCCGCGAAAGAGCTGGCTACTACAATGAGGGCATTTATAACGATGTTCCTCTTCTTCCACCCACTTTTCAGAGCCTAATTTTTTTCTATCAGGAACAGAGCGGAGTATTACTTTTTTACCAACAGGAACAGGGAAATCATCAACTAATTTACAAGGAAACTCTATGCATTGATGGCAGCCTGCGTAATCTTTTTCCATGACACATGTTCGAATACCACATGTTTGGCAGTATACAAACTTGTCGTTTGACAAACAGCCTTTGCAGTTAATTTGTTCAGGGGTAACACCATAAGCCTTTGCTAATTTGTCTTTCAGCTTTTGATTATTGTCTCGACTTGCCATATAAACCCCGCAAACGCCACAGTAAAGACCGCAAGGTGCTAATAATTCTTTGTTCATTTTGTTGCCTCCTTTTTAGTTTTTACTATCTTTTATTCAAAGTTCTATGACAACTTTTCCCCATTCTCTGTTTTGTCTTGCTGGGAAAACATTAGTCCAGATCCAATTTCACTTTACACCGGTTACATTTGATAACGCCCCGGAAAACTTTATTGCCGCATTCAGGACAAAAATAGCGGGCTTCTTCATCTTGAATATATTTTTCAGTACCGACTTCCCGCCAATAGGGAATAGCCCGCAATATCACTTTTTTACCAACAGCCATGGGAAAGTTTTCAATATGCTGACAGGGAAATTCATCGCATTGATGACATCCGGTGTACCCTTTCTCTCTTGTGCATTCCCTGATCTCACATTGCCGGCAGTGCATAAACTGTTCATCAGATAAACAGCCACAACATTTAATATCTTCGCTCGACAAATTTTCACTATTAGGAAGGAGGCCTTTGCCGGAAACGCCTCCCGTGTAAAGATCCACTAACCGCTCTTTAAATTTATGATTATTATCCCGGTGCGCAATATAAATGGCACAGACCCCACAGTAAAGACCACAAGGAGAAATCAAATCCGGATTTATCTTCATAATTTTAACCCCCCTGGATTTATCATCTTCTTATAGTACAAATGCACAATTGATTATACGCATCCGGATATCACCACCTTCGTAATGTTATCCGTCCCAAAATGAAATGTGATGTCAGAAAACCACATACCAGTCGATGCAGATATATTGAGATTAACTTAGGAAATTATGG
>DAOVUP010000074.1 GCA_030632525.1 Desulfobacteraceae bacterium
AGTCAAGGACTGTATTTAGCCGCTTTTCACTCAAGTTCCTTGGCGTGTAAATATTTAAATGCTTACGAAAACTAAAATTATATTTGTTACACGATGTATCTCGAAATTGATGCATTGCCAATGCAAAAGTTAACTGGTCGATAATACTATTTTTTTTCAAAGCAAAAATATCTGGGTATTTTAGATTAAGAGGACTGGGCAGGCCAAATGTATGGAGATCGATTGAGAAAAAAAGGGGGCCATCAAATTATTGTTTCAATATAACTTTGAGATGAACCCTTGACGTAAAGCAGTGCCTTGTTTTAATTATACCTAACCTGGACAAACTGGAAAAGTGCCTAAAATTATGGTAACCATCAAGGGATATATTTTTTCCGTCGTTTGTGGGATCAGATGGGGGAACGCAAAAGTTGAAAAAGTTGAATTGCCATTCATTCTTCGGAAATCCTTTCCACCACTTGCTTCCCGAGCATTGTAGAAAATTTCTTGTGCTTTTTTCACAAGACTTAACTGGTAACTGTCTAACAATGTTTTCCTTTGCGAGCTTAGCGGCTTGCGAGGGTAAAAAAAAGGAGTGTAAACATGCCGCAAATTTCATCCAGGACATCCGGTTTGGGGACAGAAAATGCATTTGTCGTACTCAAGGAGGTGAACGATCTCATTGCCCAGGGCCGGGAAATCATCAGTTTCTGTATTGGTCAGCCCGATTTCAACACGCCACCAAATATATGTGAGGCGGCCATAGGGGCCATTAGAGATGGCAGGCATGGGTATACACCGAGTGCCGGCATACCTGAACTAAGAGAAGCTGTTGCAGAATATGTATCGAGGACACGTGGGGTAGAGGTCAAACCCGACTGGGTGGTTATCGCTAACGGTGCAAAGCCTTTCATAGGCTTTACGCTGCTATCTGTCGCCGACTACGGCCAGGGGCATGAGGTGCTTTACCCCAATCCCGGTTTCCCTATTTATTCTTCTCAGGCCGTTGCACACGGAGTAGTTCCGGTCCCGCTCCATCTTCTTGAAAGCAAGGACTTCAGCTTTGACGTTGACAAACTGGAATCAGTGATAACCCCTAAGACAAAGCTCCTTATCCTCTGCTCGCCGCAGAATCCGACCGGAGGTGTCCTTACACGGGAGACTCTTAAAGAGATCGCTGAAATAGCCATTAAACATGATCTGTGGGTCTATTCGGATGAAGTATATTCCAGAATGGTGCATGAAGGACAATTTATAAGTATCGCAAGTTTACCAGGGATGCTTGAAAGAACAATTCTCTGCGATGGAGCTTCAAAAACATACGCTATGACGGGCTGGAGACTCGGCTATGCCGTCAATCAAAAGCTTGCCCCCTATTTTTCCACCTGGATGACCAATACCACCTCATGCCCCAACCATGTGACCCAGTGGGCCATGGTTGAAGCCCTCCAAGGCCCTCAGGAGCAGCCTGACAAGATGATGGCCATATTCAAGGGAAGAAGAGATCTGATCGTAAACGCCCTCAACGAAGTTGAAGGTGTAACCTGTCTTTCGCCGGGTGGCGCATTCTACGCGTGGCCGAACATTACCGAACTCTGTAAAATCGTGGGTGCATCAGATTCAGAGGAATTAAGGAAAAAACTCCTCTACGATGCGGGTGTCGCGGTTTTGGCAGATATTCACTTTGGCATGAGGGTGCCGGGAGAAGGCCAGCACATAAGATTTTCATACGCCACATCAAATGAGAACATCATCCAGGGGATTGAACGGATCAAGGATTTTATCAGAACCCACAGGAGATAGATAGTGCCTGAACGAAAAATCCTAGTTTTCGTTCAGACATTAGAGAAAGAGTGGCGGATACCTCGAGCGCTGAGAAAGCACCATTTGAGAGGAGATAAGTTTATGACTAATGGCCAGAAGGAGATTCAGGTAAAATTCCCGGATAATTTACAGGGGGGTGTGTATGCGAACAACATGGTGGTTTCGCACACTAAAGAAGAATTTATCATGGATTTTCTTATGGTAGCTGCTCCAGCAGGTTCTGTTACTTCAAGGGTCATTGTAAGTCCCGGGCACATCAAGCGAATCGTTGCTGCATTAAATGAGAATATTGTAAAATATGAGAGTATGTTTGGTGAAATTCAATTGTCAGAAGAACCAAAGGCGAACATCGGGTTTCATTAATTGACGCCCTAAACTCTGTGTACCCTGTGGCTTGCGGTGAGCATTGTTTTGTCAAAGACCTTTGCATGGTCATCATTGAAGCCAGCTTTTTAGGGATGGTGGTTGACTTTGATTTCGACCAGGATGCTACTGTTTTGTAACTCCAGATCAAATATCTAGTTCCACCAGTTTAGGATACCGATGAACAGACGCCTCGTCATAATCCTCTCCCTTGCAACTCTCCTCCTTTACGCATGGCCAATGTTGGGCTGGTTTTCCACTCTTGGCCGGGAGCCTGCGACATTTGCCACCTATGCCCCATCCACTCCTGTGGTTGACGACAAGCCGTTTATGGTTGAGGAGTTCATAAACGCCGATCCTGAAAAAGGGATGGTCCACGCGGGATCTATTTGCCAACTTCCTGACGGGAGGTTAATGGCCGCCTGGTATGGTGGAACAAGGGAAGGGGCCAAAGATGTCGCCATATTTCTTTCCGTAAAAGGGCCTGGGCACCTTGCCCGCTGGTCTAAACCGAAAAGGGTGGTGGATAGGATATCTGCCTCAAGAGAGCTGTACAGGTATATAAAAAAGGTGGGCAACCCTGTCATCTTTGCCGGTTCCGGAGACCAACTCTGGCTGGTTTACGTCACTATTAGCGCTGGTGGGTGGTCTGGCAGTTCTCTGAATGCCAAAGTATCATCTGACGCCGGGGCCACTTGGAATAATAGCCGGAGACTTACCCTCAGCCCTTTTTTTAATATCAGTGAATTAGTCCGAAACAAACCCCTGCCTCTGAACAGCGGCGGTTTTGCCCTACCTATCTACCATGAATGCTTGGGGTATTTCCCGGAAATCCTCTGGATCCAGTCCGGGAGGGAGGGTGGTGCAATCGCCTTTCGAAAGAGCAGGATGACGGGGGGGCAGTCTTTTATCCAGCCATCTATTGTGGCCTACGGCCCCTCCCTTGCGACTGCCTTTTACAGGTGCCGATCGGATGAGAAAGCTGTTGGAGTGGCCGTTACTAAGGATGCCGGGGTAAGCTGGTCTGAACCACAGACACTCGACCTGCCAAACCCGGACTCTGCAGTAGACGGTATTCTCCTCACTGATCACAGCATCCTCCTGGCCTTCAACGACAGTGTGCAAAACCGGGAAAACCTGCGACTCGCGGTCTCCAATGATGGGGGCGCTAATTGGGTCCGGATTGCAACACTCGATAGTACTCAGGGGCAAAAATATTCATACCCGTACTTGATACGCAGCCAGGACGGACTGATTCATCTTGTTTATACGTGGCACAGAAAAAGGATTAAGCATGTGGTATTTAATGAGGCCTGGATCAATGCACAAATGAAAAGGATTGCAAAATGATGCAGTTGGGTTTCTCATTTATCTTCCCATTTCTTCTTATTATGGCCCTATTGCAGGGAGGAGCAGGCCTGTTCGGCACACTGTGTGGCTGGCGTCCGACCCTGATCTTTGTGCTCATTGCCGCATTCATAGTGATTATCCCGGTGGGAGGGTTACCATTGGCCCGTTGGATGATAAGCTTCAATGCAAATTTCAGCATCTCCCTGACGGCGATACTGTTTTGTAAAGTCCTTGAAAACTCTTTTGGCGTCAAGCTGTTGGACAAAAATGCCTTCTTGACATGCTGGGTATTTTCTTTAATTGCGGGCGTGATACTCTATCCGATGGCATTGGGCCTGGGCAGATTTGATCCATACCAGGCAGGGTGGGGTTTTTCCTGGTTGTTTGTGGTGATGTGTGGTGTTACCATTTTGCTGCTGATCATGAAAAATCGCTTTGCAGTAGTTCTGATAGCCGGTATATTAGCCCATAACCTGCATCTGCTCGAATCCACAAATTTGTGGGACTATCTTGTTGATCCATTTATGGTTTTGATCTCATGTATCGCCTTGGGCAGCCGGTTCTTGCGGAAACTCGGTAGCAGACCATAGTATCGCCAATAATCGTGGAGGCTGTTCGAGAATGGTTATTTTTGGCAATCTCCGCGTCAGGCTCATCCCGCCTTGCGGGACTCAAAATACTTCAATGTATTCTTGCGGTTAATCACGCTGATAGCGGGACGCCTTCCCCCGCGCAAAGTGCGGGATCTTCGACTTGACCTTGCAATCCCGCCTCAAGCGGGACTCATTCTCGGACAGCCTCCTTGTGGAAAACGGGTGGTAGTTTACTTTTTCGGACCTATCGTATAAGTTTGTTGTGATTCTTCACTTTTCATACATACAGATCTCGTAATTTGATCTAATAACTTAGGTCTATTTTTTGGACACCGCACACGGAGATCTCAGAGGTTTTTGAATTCAGGAAGGGATAACCCTGTGGTTTCTGCGAGAGATATGATTTGTAGAGAGGCAGCCTATGAGCACAACTGCGTCCCCTGAAATTTCTATAATTGTCCCTGTTTATAACGAGGCTCCGAATCTTCAGACCCTTGTTGAAGATACCCTTGAAGTCATGCGTGCCACGGGACGACCTTTCGAGCTTATACTTGTAGATGACGGAAGCACCGACAACAGCCATGAGCTGCTCCGCACCATTAAGAGCAATACCCCCGAACTGCGTGTCATTTTTCTGCGCCGAAATTTTGGCCAGAGCGCTGCCATGACCGCCGGGTTCGACCATGCGCGGGGCCACATCGTTGTCACCATGGATGGAGACCTCCAAAATGACCCTCGCAATATTCCTCTACTGATTTCAAGATTAGAGGAAGGATATGATCTTGTTAATGGATGGCGCAAAGACCGTCAGGACCCCTTCATCTCAAGACGTCTTCCTTCGAAGATTGCCAACAGGCTTATAGGGATTGCTACAGGAGTAAAGCTCCACGACTACGGATGCTCCCTCAAGGCCTACACTAACGATTTAGCCAAAAATCTTCTCCTTTACGGAGAGTTGCACCGCTTTATCCCTGTCCTGGCATGCTTTTATGGGGCACGGATCGGAGAGGTGGTGGTGTCGCATCATCCACGCAGCAGGGGTAAGAGCAAGTATGGGATCGACCGCACCTATCGGGTCCTCCTTGACCTGATCCTCATGCTCTTTTTTCAGAAATTTGCCACCAGGCCTCTCCAGCTCTTCGGTCTTAGCGGCGGTCTTCTTTTTGTCGCGGGTTTTGTTATCGAGCTGTATCTGACATGGTTGAAGCTGTGGCATGGAGAGGACATCGGCAGCAGGCCCCTACTTCTTTTTGGCGCCCTATTGATAATCACGGGAATCGTATTAGTCGCTATAGGTCTTTGTGCCGAATTGATAATCCGCACCTATTATGAATCTTCCGGTAAGCGGATCTATACAGTGCGCGAGGTCCTGGAGTGAGGAAGGATATACGCCGCAAGGCAGGGAACCTGATCAGAATCGGTATCAGCGCAGGACTTCTCATCTGGCTCTTTTCCCGGTTCGATCTAAAGGGCGTATTAGTCTATTTTGAAGACCTGCAGATATCTATCTGGGGGATAGCCTGCTTAATGAGTCTTGTGGCCCAAGTCCTGAGCAGTATTCGATGGTGGATATTGTCAAATACCTTCTCATTTCCAGGGCGATGGCCCACGTACTTGGGATTCTATTTTGTAGGAATGTTTTTCAATCTGTTCCTCCCCACCGGTATTGGGGGCGATCTCTTTAAGGTACACTTCCTCTCACGTGAAAAGGGGAGGAGATTTCTTGCCGCTTTTACTGTTGTGGGGGATCGTCTCTTCGGTCTTATCACAATGTTACTTATGGCAGCAGCAGCGGTGAAAATATGGCCTGATCTCCTGCCGGAACCTTTTGCAGATTTTCTCTATATTAGCGGCCTGATTATTTTAGCTGCCCTCTTGGGCCTTCCGTTTTTCCAAAGGGCAATCAAGGGTATTTTGCCCCGCGTCTCCCGGCATCTTGCAGGCCTGCTTATCCTCTGGCAAAGGCCTCAGAGACTCCTCTCTGTGCTGGGCTTATCGTTCTGTCTTCAGGCCTTGGGGATGGGTGCAGTAGCCCTGCTCGGGGCCGGGATAGGCATCAAGCTCCCACTCCCCTTTTACTTTGTCAGCCTTCCCTTAGTGATCCTCATAACACTCATTCCTATCAGCTTTAATGGGATTGGGGTCAGGGAAGGGGCCTTTATCTATTTCTTCGGCCTCAAAGGGGTAGGGGCAGAGCCTGCATTAGGCCTCGGGCTTCTCTTCTTTTCCGTACAGGTAGCCCTGAGTCTAATTGGCGGTATGGCCTATGCTGCCGGTCTTCACCGGCAGTCGATAGTTAGTAAGTGAGGTCGGATGACTCTCTACAGATATATCATAAACGAAATATGGCCCACGTTTTTGGCGAGCCTGTTCGTTTTTATCTTCATTATGGTGGCGGCGCGGATGCTTTCCATAACTGAATTAATCGTAACCCGGGGAGTGCGTGTTACACAGGTAATAGGTATGGTCGTCTACCTGTTGCCCGACATCCTGACATTTGCCCTCCCGGCGGTGACTCTCATGTCCGTGGTGATAGCCTTCTTACGTCTCTCCGTTGACAGTGAGATTATTGCCCTGAAGTCATCGGGAATCAGCCTTTATCAGATGCTGCCGCCTGTGGTAGCGTTTTCTCTCCTGGTTTTTTTTATTGGACTCGCCATCAGTATTTATGCGGCGCCGTGGGGTAACAGAGCCTTTAAAGATCTCATCTTCAAGATCGCAGAGTCAAAGGCTGACATAGGAATCAAGGAGCGGGTTTTCTGTGAACCATTTGACAATCTGGTCTTGTATGTGAACAATTTTTCCAGGCGGGAAAGGGTGCTAAAAGACGTCTTTGTGGTAGACAGGCGGGATAAAGATGTCACAAATACCATTGTGGCTGAGGAAGGCAGGATCATGATACGGCCCGATGAAAGAATCATTACCATCTATTTTATTAACGGCACAATATTTGTTGTTGATAAAAATCTGAGTGCTGCTCGAACTATCAAATTCAATACATATGGCTTAAACATTGGTCTCAAAGATGTTATGGCCGACCTTGCTTCAAGGCGAAAGGCCCCTCACGAGTTGTCAATAGGGAGCCTGATTGAACAGC
>DAOVUP010000075.1 GCA_030632525.1 Desulfobacteraceae bacterium
GGAAAGTTGTGGCAAGGGCGATTCTTATGTTTCAATTAGAGGATGCCAGAAGGTTAACCTCAGATCCTTGCACAAAGCCCTACGGGGCCATGACCCTTCAAGTTCAATACCATGCGAGATCGACCTGCATGCTGGCGGTGTCCAAGAGGGCTTTTTATCCTGTACCAAAGGTCGATTCAATGGTCGTAGAGATTGACCTGGAGCGGCCGTATCCCAATCAAGGAGTGCATAATGATCACTTCAGGAAAGTTGTAAGGGGGGCATTTGCTCACAGGAGAAAGACGATTGTGAATTCTATGAAGGGCTTTTTCCCCTCCTGGACACCTGATATCCTTATGGATGGAATGAAAGCCTGCGGGATCGATCCCAAAAGACGGGCCGAAACCCTCAACATGGATGAGTTCTTGTGTCTGACCTCTGCCCTTGCGATTGACAAGCGGATAACAGAGTGATATTAAATCGATCTTTACCGCGAACGCTTACATTGTCTTGAAAGATTTTACATGGAAATTATAGAAACAGTTCAGGAGATGCAGCAGAAATCCGAGGCGTTGCGATCGGCTGGGCAGACGATTTCTCTGGTTCCGACAATGGGTTTTCTGCATGAAGGCCATCTTGAATTGATGCGTGTGGGGAAAAAGCACTCCGATAAACTGATTATCAGCATTTTTGTCAATCCTGCTCAGTTTGGGCCGGGTGAGGACCTTGACCAGTATCCAAGAGACAAAGAAGGAGACCTGGAAAAGGCCCGTGATGTTGGGGTAGATATTGTTTTTATGCCACCCGTCGGGGAGATGTATCAGGAAGGATATCAGACTAAGATACAGGTAGAGAACCTCCCTCAACACCTCTGCGGTCTCTCGAGGCCCGGTCATTTTGATGGGGTTACCACAGTGGTTGCCAAGTTGTTTAATATTACAAGGCCACATATGGCGGTTTTTGGTCAGAAAGACTACCAGCAGTTAGCGGTTATAAGCCGAATGGCTATGGACCTCAACATGGACATTAAGATCTTAGGTGTTCCTACTGTCAGAGAACCGGACGGATTGGCCATGAGCTCCCGGAACAACTATTTGGGGGCCGAAGAGAGAAAGTCCGCGCTATCCCTTAGAAAATCAATGGATCTCGCAGGAGAGTTGTTCCTGAGAGGAGAGAAAAGGACAAAAATCATAAGAGATGCGGTTCAATCCCTGATTCTAAGCCATCCGTTTACAGCGATTGATTATATCGCCCTCTGTGATGCTGTAACATTAGACAATGTTGAGGTGCTTGGTGATAAAAACCTGCTTGCCTTAGCCGTAAAGGTGGGGAAGACCAGATTGATAGATAATTGTTTGCTTCAAAACGATTCAGAGTAACATGATCATCTAAAAAAGGTGGTTTTCATGAAACCATTAATTTTTCTAATTGCCTCAGAGTCAGTCAAGATGGATAGGAGCGGTCAAGAAAGCGGTGAAGTAGAGAGTCAGACAAAAAACAAAAAGTGAGGATATAAGTAATGGATTATGATATCAAAGATGTTAACTTGGCGGCAAAGGGCCGGTTGAGGATAGAATGGGCCGAGATGAGTATGGCGGTCCTCAGGACCATTAAAGAACGTTTCTCAAAGGAAAAACCTCTTAAAGGGATCAGGCTTTCCGCCTGTCTGCATGTCACAACGGAAACAGCCGCACTTGTCAAAACCCTGAAGGCAGGAGGGGCTGAGGTAGTGGTATGCGCGTCTAATCCCCTTTCAACCCAGGACGATGTGGCAGCCTCCCTGGTGGCCGATGACGAGGTCCCGGTTTTTGCCATTAAGGGCGAGGACCACGCGACCTACTACAGCCATATTCTTTCAGCACTCAGGCATGAGCCTCACATTACAATGGATGACGGCGCAGACCTGGTGAGTTCACTTCATTTCATTGCTCTCAAAAAATGGAATGATTTAGAGCCCTCTGTAAGTGAATGGGGGCAGACCCTGTCTGATGAGGAAAGAGATCGCTTTCTTTCAAGTATTATCGGCGGGACAGAAGAGACGACCACCGGTGTCATCCGGCTAAGGAGTATGGAGAATGACGGGGTCCTCCAATTCCCTATCGTTTCTGTAAACGATGCCAATACCAAGCACCTCTTTGATAACCGTTACGGAACAGGGCAGAGCACAGTGGATGGCATTATAAGGGCCACCAATCGTCTCATTGCAGGCGCAACCTTCGTAGTCAGCGGATACGGCTGGTGCGGAAGAGGTGTGGCAACCAGGGCCAAAGGCCATGGAGCTCATGTGATCGTGTGTGAAGTAGATCCCCTGCGGGCCCTTGAAGCGGCTATGGACGGGTTTTTGGTAATGCCGATTGCCAAGGCAGCCCCGTTGGGAGATTTCTTCTGTACCCTTACAGGGGATATCAATGTTATCAGGACCGAGCACTTCCTGGTAATGAAGGAAGGGGCTATGATCGCAAATTCTGGCCACTTTGACGTTGAATTAGACCTTAAAGGGCTTGCAGAATCTTCAACGGGCAGACGCCCCATAAGGGAGTTTGTGGAAGAATTTACCCTCAACAACGGGCGGAGGGTGTATCTGTTGGGTGAAGGGAGACTCATCAATCTGGCCGCGGCAGAAGGTCATCCTTCCAGTGTTATGGACATGAGCTTTGCAAATCAGGCCCTCTCTGCCGAATATATTGCAAAGGAACATGCGACACTCAAGAAACAGGTCTATCCGGTCCCCCTCGAAATAGACCAGGAGATCGCCCGATTAAAACTGGAGTCCATGGGGATCGAAATAGACACCTTGACAGAAGAGCAGGAACGATATCTTTCCTCATGGGAGATAGGGACGTGATTGGATTCTTAGCATATTGCATAATCTTAATCAGAATCCTAATCTTACTCAACATGATTCTTGAAGTAATGGAGTGGTGGAGTACTGGATTGTTGATCTCAAAAACCGTAAACAAGGGGGTCCGATTCTTGATGCTTATCAGAAGGCCATTTTGCAGAACCAAGGCTAAATTGCATGTCTCCATCACTCCACAACTCCATTACTCCATTACTCCATTACCCCCGATACGATGAACCTCCTCTGTGGGTGGTAAAATGAGCAACGAAAGAGACCCAGCAAAATGAATACCCCAGATTCTACCCCCTCCCTGGATTTTATCCGGTCCATTATTTCAGAAGACTTGAAAGCAAACAAAAATAAGGGACAGGTTCATACACGTTTCCCGCCGGAACCTAATGGCTACCTGCACATCGGACATGCCAAGTCTATATGCCTCAATTTCGGTATTGCAACGGAATTTGGCGGTCTCTGCAATCTGAGGTTTGATGATACAAATCCAATCAAAGAAGAGGAGGAATTTGTTGAATCGATCAAAAAGGACGTCCGATGGCTCGGATTTGATTGGGAGGACCGTCTTTACTACGCATCTGACTATTTCGATCAGCTTTATGAATATGCTATACAGTTAATCAAAAACGGAAAGGCTTATGTTGACGATTTGACTGCGGATGAGATTCGAGAATACCGCGGCACCTTAACTGAGCCAGGCAGGGAAAGCCCCTATCGCACACGGTCGGTTGAAGAAAACTTAGACCTGTTTGCACGTATGCGGGCAGGAGAATTCAAAGATGGCTCCCGGGTACTTCGGGCAAAGATCCATATGGCATCCCCTAATTTGAATATGCGGGATCCTGTTTTGTATCGTGTTTTACATGCTGCCCATCACAGGACGGGTAAAAAATGGTGCATCTATCCCATGTATGATTTTACCCATGGCCAGTCTGATTCCATTGAAGGGATTACCCACTCCCTTTGCACACTCGAATTTGAAGATCACAGACCCCTATACGACTGGTTTGTAAATGAACTGAAAATCTTTACTCCACAACAGATTGAATTTGCCAGACTCAATCTCTCTTACACTGTCATGAGTAAGCGCAAGCTCATGGAATTGGTTGAAGGGGGATATGTGACCGGCTGGGATGATCCCCGGCTGCCCACCATATCCGGTATGCGCAGACGGGGGTACACAGCGGAATCAATCCGTAATTTTTGTGAGCGGATAGGGGTTGCCAAGAGAGGAAGCATGGTTGATATGGCGCTTTTGGAGTATAGCATCCGCGAAGATATGAATAAGCGGGCCCAGCGCGTGATGGCCGTATTACGTCCCATTCGCGTCGTAATTGACAACTATCCCGAAGATGAGACCGAATACTTAGATGCCGAGAATAATCCGGAAGATCCCGGGATGGGGTCACGTAAGCTTCCCTTTTCACGCGTGCTATTTATCGAAAGGGATGATTTCCGTGAAGATCCACCGAAAAAGTTTTTCCGCCTGGCGCCCGGTCGTGAGGTACGGCTGAAACACGCATATTACATCAAATGTAAAGGAATGGTTAAGGATGAAAAAACCGGTGAGCTGATTGAACTCCACTGTACTTATGATCCAAAGACACGGGGTGGATGGTCCGATGACGGGCGCAAGGTCAGGGGTACATTGCACTGGGTTTCAGCCGCCCACTCAATCGAGGCCGAAGTGCGACTGTACGACCATCTTTTTTTGAAACCGAATCCAAGCGATGAAAAAGATGGCTCTGATTTCAAGGATCATTTAAATCCGAACTCATTAGAAACGCTCACCTCCTGCCGGGTTGAACCGACTCTTGCAGATGCGGCGCCGGGCATGGGTCTTCAGTTCCTAAGGTTGGGCTATTTTTGTGTTGATTCCGTTGATTCCTCAACCAACAGACTTGTATTTAACCGAACGGTGACCCTGCGTGATACGTGGGCCAAGATCGAGAAGACACAGAAGCCTAAAATGCCAGGGAAAAGGAAAAAGGCTGTATGAAACAGGATGCAGGATGCAAGACACAGGACGCAAGATGAAAGGGGCGCCATGCTACCTGAGATTACCATATGCGTAAAGGGGGGCGGGGATATCGCCTCGGGTGTTGCCTGGAGACTCCATCATTGTGGGTTCAGGGTCTTGATAACAGAAATCCCGAAACCCATGGCCGTGAGGCGTAAGGTGGCATTCTGCGAGGCCGTCTATGATGGTCATACAGAGGTGGAAGGGGTAGAGGCCCTGCTCATAACTGAGGCGAATGATAGCCGCCAGGTATGGGATCAGGGGAAAATACCGCTCATAGTTGATCCGGAGTGTGAAACGGCAAAGATGATTCAACCTGATGTGATTGTTGATGCAATCCTGGCCAAGAAAAACATCGGGACCGAAATCAATGATGCACCTCTTGTTATCGCTCTCGGCCCTGGATTTGAAGCAGGGAAGGATGCACATTCTGTGGTGGAGACCAACCGGGGTCATTATCTTGGCCGGCTCTTAACTGAAGGTTCGGCTGAGCCAAACACCGGTGTGCCCGGACCGGTCGCTGGAATATCCACGGACCGTGTCCTGCGGTCGCCCGGTATGGGTATTTGGCAAAGCAAGGCAGAGATCGGTGATGTGGTTAGGAAGGGTGGTATGGTGGGATCGGTGGACGGTCAGCCCGTAAACGCCCTCATAAATGGGGTATTGAGGGGGATGATCCGTCCAGGAATTCCGGTGAAAGAGGGCCTGAAGATTGGAGATATCGATCCCAGGGGAGTGAAGGAGTATTGCTACACCATTTCCGAAAAGGCCCTGGCCATAAGCGGTGGAGTGTTGGAAGGTATAATGAGGTTTGTCGGCTAATTCGCTAACCCCCTCGCTATCTCTGCAGCCTCTCTCATTATCCGGTCAAACAGATCTTTTAATGTGGGAATATCATGGGCCATACCGATACCCTGACCGCATGAGATAATCCCTACATCCAAGTCTCCCTCATTATACATCTTTCTGGCTTTCTCTCCTGCGGCAATATTGAGGATCTCGGGCAAACCTGCCTGGTTTGCCTCTAATTCCGCAACCTTATTGGCTGCTGCGTTGTTCCAGACCCTGTGGGTGGCGCCGATAGATCGCATGACCAACATAGTATCGAGCTCACTGGCATTAATGAGGGCCTCCTTGAGTTTCTCATGGATCGGGGCCTCCTTGGTGACTAACAGGCGTGTGCCAATAATGACGCCCTGGGCCCCTAAGGCCAATATGGCAACAAGTCCCCTGCCATCAGATACGCCCCCGCCCCCAATTACAGGAACATTTAGACTTTCCACAACCTGAGGTACTAATACAAGTGTGCCCACATCCAGCTTGCCCGTGGCGCCCCCGTTCTCGTAGCCTACCACTGTTACGATATCGGCGCCCATCTCCTGGACCTTGAGCGCATAGCGAACACCCACGCATTTGTGAATCCAGGTCAGACCCGCCTCTTTGAACCGGGCACGCAGCTCTTCTGGCGCAGAATGTCCTGAAGTCTCAACGATCTTAACCCCTTTTTCGAGTAAGACATCCAAGTAATCATTGTTGTCAATGGGGCGCATCATCGGAAAGAGGTTGAGATTGACGGCAAATGGCCTGTCAGTGAGTTCAATGAGCTCATCGAGGGCCTCTCCAAAGGATTCACGGTTCTGGTAGATTGCCGAAGCGAGCACGCCTAATCCCCCGGCATTGGAAATGGCTGCACTGAACGCCGCATCTGTAATAGACATCATGGTCCCGCCGACAATGGGATACTCTATGCCTAAGATCTCCGTGATTTTAGTTTCAAACATTTATAACCTCCTTGGATTCTGGGATTGATGATTGATGGTCTCGTAAAAAGGCAAAAAGAAGACCCTTTTACGATAGTGTTTCGTTGCTTCGCTACTGTATTTCGTCGCTTCGCTACTGTGTTTAGTGTTTGACCCCGCAAGGTGGGGTAATAAGTTGTTATTTCAGCAGATGTTTCGAACTAAACACCAAAAACATGATGAATTTGACTTCTTACGAATTCATCAATATTGAATAACTCAGGCGTTCCCTGCGGCCTTCATGGCGGACAGGGGTACCAAGGATTTTCCTCGTTTTTGCGCTAATTCCATCAAGGTGGCCTGGGCCATTTCAGGGGGTTCACGACGTTCTGCATCCGGCTTGGGCTGAAGACTCATCGCCTCTGTCGTACAGGTTGTAACGCAAAGACCGCAGCCTATACAGCGATTCAGATCAACCACTGCCACGTCCTCATCCCCAATGGTAATTGCATCCATCTGGCACCTGTCCAGACAGACCTCGCAGGCGGAACATAGATCAGGGTCTACC
>DAOVUP010000256.1 GCA_030632525.1 Desulfobacteraceae bacterium
ATAGATAAGACGCTCAGAGAAAAGAGTGGTGGCAGGCTGGGCTTCAGAATCTATGCAGGAGGCATTGCCGGCGATGAGTTAGATGTCTTGAAAAAGATCAGGATAGGCCAGATCCACTCCGCTGCATTTTCGGGTGTGGGGTTCGGAAAGATCCTGCCAATGGTCAGAGTCCTTGATCTCCCTTTCCTTTTCAGAACCTACCAGGAGGTTGACCTGGTCCACCGAGAACTAAACCCTTTTTTTGCTGAACAGTTCAGAAAAAAGGGCTTTGAACTCTTGGGCTGGGCAGAGGTGGGCAATGTTCATCTACTCTCAAAAAAACCGATCAGGACGGTCCACGATCTTTCAGGCCTAAAGGTGTGGACATGGTCAGGGGATCCCATCGCCAAGGAAACCTTTATTGCCATGGGGGTAAACCCGATCCCGCTTGCCATCACGGATGTGACCACTGCCCTGAACACCGGGATGATTGACACCGTCTACGCCCCCCCTTTGGGCGCCCTTGCCCTGCAGTGGCAGAACTATCTCGATTATATGATGGCCCTTCCCCTTGTCCACTCCACAGGGGCAATCCTAATATCATCCAGGCAGTATAAGAAGCTACCAAAAGACTTGGCCAATTTACTGAAAGACACCCTTAAAAAGGGAATGGCAGATCTCACAACCCAGTTGAGGGATCAAACCAAGGAGGCGATTGAGATAATCAGAAAGAGCGGAGTAACCATTATCCCTGTCCCAAAAGGAGAAGCATTAAAGCAGTTTCACGCTGCCGGGGCTGAAGTAACCCGCAAGCTGACAGGCAAGGTCTTTCCCAAAAAACTCTTGGACCGTGTTTATATGCTCCTGAAAAGATCAAATGATTAACAACTTCACTCCCGCCTTGCGGGGATAAACACTAAACACAGTAGCGAAGCGACAAAACACTCTTGTAAAAAGACCTATTTTTCGACCTTTTTGCAAGACCATCAATCCCTCAATTCGCAATTCCAAAGTCTCATGAATACCTTAAAGCGGTTTGACGATATCCTTGCCAGGCTTGAGGGGTGGGTAATTATCCTTCTACTCTGGTTGATGGTTATCCTCACCTTTGTTCAGGTGGCACTGAGAAGTCTGTATACCTACGGCCATTTTCAATGGGCCAATGCCATGTTAGGACATATAGACTGGTCCGGACCTTTTGTCAGGCTGCTCGTGCTATGGCTTACCTTTTTAGGCGCTTCTCTTCTTACCAAGGAGGGTAAGCATATCAAGATCGATCTCTTGTCCACCCTCCTCCCTGAGAAATGGCTTCCCACCCGCGAACTCATTTTGGCCTCAGCCTGCGCACTCATAAGCGCCATCATGGTCAAGGTATGCATTGATTACATAAAAATGGAAATGGAGTTTGGAGGAACTATATTTTTGAACCTGCCAAGCTGGATAAGTCAATTGATCCTCCCAGCGGGCTTCGCACTGCTCCTTTTTCGGTTCCTCATAAGAGCCATTGATGAGGGGATTCAAATCGTCAGGGGGATGTTAGCATGATCCTCATAATGGTAATCATCCTCATTATCCTTGTCATCTCAGGCCTTCCGCTTTTTGCGGGCATCCTGACTGCTGCCATGCTTGGCCTCCACGTCAGCGGGGTGGAACTCGCCGCCATCCCCATTGAAATTTTCCGTCTGGCCAATGCGCCTGTATTATTGGCTATCCCCCTGTTTACCTTTGCCGGATATCTCCTCTCCCAGGGAGGGACCTCCACCCGTCTTGTCAGGTTTTCGAGGAGCCTCTTTGGATGGCTTCCCGGGGGTCTTGGTGTCGTGGCACTTGTTTCATGCGCTTTCTTTACCGCCATCACAGGAGCCACTGGTATAACCATCATCGCCTTGGGAGGCCTCCTCTTTCCCGCCCTTATCTCTGAGAAATACGAGGAGAACTTCTCCCTCGGCCTGATAACCACCTCCGGGAGCTTAGGTCTCCATTTTCCGCCAAGTCTTCCGATCATACTCTATGGTTTTGTTTCCGGTACAAGCATTGAACAGCTCTTTATGGCGGGGCTCTTACCAGGGGTCTTGATGGTTGGAATACCCTGTCTCTTTTCCGTGTATATGGGTAGAAAATGGAGGCTTGAACAACCCCCCTTTTCAGGCCTGGAATTTCTTGCAGCGCTGAAGGGTGCTGCCTGGGAACTTCCCATACCAATTCTAATCCTTGCAGGCATCTATTCAGGCTTCTGCACCGCCACAGAGGCCGCCGCACTCACGGTAGCCTATGTGTTATTTGTCAAAACCCTAATCTTTCACGAACTATCACTCTTGAGGGATCTCCCCGGAGTCATGAAGGAGAGCATGAAAATGGTGGGGGGGATTATGATTATTCTTGGAGCGGCATTAGGCTTCACCAACTATCTCGTAGACGCCTTTATACCCATGAAAATACTTAACCTTATGGAAGGTCTGGTTGCAAGCAAGATCGGGTTCCTGATGGTCCTCAATATATTCCTTATCTTGGTAGGCTGTATGATGGATATATTCAGCGCTATCCTCGTAGTCGTACCCCTGGTTGTTCCATTAGCCGCCCGGTTCGGGATAGATCCGGTACACCTGGGTATCGTCTTCTTAGCAAACCTGGGAATCGGTTATAACACTCCGCCTGTGGGACTAAACCTCTTTATCGCAAGTTCCAGGTTTGACAAGCCGATAATGCAGTTGTACAAGGCCACCCTACCCTTCTTGCTCCTACTACTATTTGCGCTACTCCTCATCACATATTGGCCCGGTCTGAGCCTTTTCTTACCAAACCTGCTGAAATGAATTGTAACCGTTCACGGAACGTTGAAATCAGAAAATAGTCCCGCAGGGCGGGATTGGAAATTTGACGCCATGTAAAAAGTTCTTTTTACATGGATTGAGGGATTACTAATTATTGTGAATGGCTACGCCTAAAGGCGTTGCCCCAAACCCTGAAGTTCTCGATTTTTTACAAGAGTGTTTCGTCGCTTCGCTACTGTATTTGGTGTTTTGTATTTGGCGTAATTTCTCAAAAAGCCTGTGTTGTAAACTCATGGGACTCTTGAATTACTATTCAAGCTTATAATCCATACCAGCAAACTGGATATTGGCAGCATCACCACAACGGGGGGGTGATACTGCATGAACTCCCTCGCATTCAGGACATTTGCCTACAAAAGTCTTAAGAGTAAACCGCTCACCACAACCTTGACATTTTGTATCC
>DAOVUP010000244.1 GCA_030632525.1 Desulfobacteraceae bacterium
AGACCGACATCGTGTCAAAGGAGATGTACTCCTTTGAGGATGTAAAGGGTCGGAGTATGACCATGCGGCCCGAGGCCACAGCCTCAGTCGGAAGGGCCTATATTCAGCACAGACCCTATCGGAAATACCCGATTCAAAAACTATACAGCATCGGGCCGATGTTCAGACATGAGCGGCCCCAGAAGGGGAGATTTAGGCAGTTTCATCAGATAAATGTGGAATTATTCGGTGATCCGGGTTCCAAGAGCGATGCGGACATCATCCTGATGGCTATGCACCTCTTCGATTCTCTGGGTCTTGATGATCTGACCCTCAATCTCAACTCCCTGGGGTGCCCCCAGTGCCGACCCATGTTCAAGGAGCAGCTCAAGGGCTATCTGGCCGACAAAATGTCTTCACTCTGTTCCGACTGCGAGAGAAGGGCCGTCACAAACCCTTTGAGAGTATTTGACTGCAAAGTAGAGTCGTGTAAAGAGGCTGTAATGGGCGCACCCTCCATATCCGAGTTCCTTTGCCAGACATGCCAAGAGCACTTCGAGTCTTTACAGGGTTATCTCAATGGGTCGAATGTCCGGTTTGTTCTGAACAGCCGGCTCGTCAGGGGGCTTGATTATTACAACAGGACCACCTTTGAGATACAGACCGAACACCTTGGCGCACAAAACGCTGTAGCCGGTGGTGGGCGATACGATGGCCTGGTAAAACTCCTTGGAGGACCTGACCATCCTGCAACCGGGTTTGCCGTGGGAATGGAAAGGGTGGTTGCCCTGCTCACGGATAAACAGACCCCCGGGCCCAAAAGGCCCGACCTGTTTATTGCCGCTTTAGGTGAACTCGCTGACAGGGCATCCTTCAAATGGGTAGAGGCCCTGAGGAAGACCGGGATTTGGGTGGAACTCGACTATGCCTCAAGAGGACTCAAATCACAGATGAAAAAGGCGGGCCGTCTCGGTGCGAAAAAGGTCTTGATTGTGGGAGATGATGAACTCGATTCCGGGAGGGGTATTCTCAGGGATATGCTTACTAAGGAACAGGTGGAAGTGGATCTCAAAGAGATTATAGAGATCATGAAGGGGATTTTTTTAGGATGAAAGAAAACGAGAATCTAAAAATTGATTCAATGGGAAACTGGACACGCACCCACGACTGCGGGGCCCTGAGAAAAGACGACGTGGGCCAGGAAGTGGTCTTGATGGGGTGGGTCAACAGCAGACGGGACATGGGGAACCTTATCTTTATCGATCTTCGTGACAGGGAAGGGATCACCCAGGTGGTTTTTGATCCCCAGGTGGAGTTGAATACGCATCAAAGGGCACATGTCCTGAGAAACGAGTGGGTTCTGGCGGTCAGGGGCACCATTACGCCAAGGCTTGAGGGGCAGGAAAATGCTCAGATGCCCACCGGCGAAATAGAACTGAAGGCAAAGGAATTGAAGCTTCTCAACCTTACTGAGACCCCCCCGTTTCAGGTGGACGGTGCTGTGGACGCCTCCGAAACCCTGAGATTGAAATACCGCTATTTGGAACTTAGAAGACCACAGCTCTTTAATAACTTTCGCAAACGCCATTCAATAGCTTCCTGTATCAGGGGATACCTGGATCGCAAAGGATTTATTGAGGTAGAAACGCCCTTTCTCACCAAGAGCACACCCGAGGGGGCCAGGGACTATCTCGTGCCGAGCAGGGTAAACAGGAGCATGTTCTACGCCCTGCCCCAGTCGCCCCAGCTTTTTAAACAGCTTCTCATGGTGGCCGGATTTGACAGATACTACCAGATCGTCCGCTGTTTCCGAGACGAAGACCTCAGGGCGGATCGTCAGCCTGAATTCACCCAGGTGGATCTCGAGATGGCCTTTGTTGACGAAGAACGGGTCATGGGGGTCTTTGAAGCGATGATGGTGGAACTTTTCGAGAAGATATTAGACCACAGGATCATCTCACCTATTCAGCGTCTTACCTACCGGAATGCCATGGACCGGTTTGGAACGGACAGACCCGACCTGCGGTTCGGTATGGAGATTTCTGACCTGACCGATATTGCGTCCAGGTCGGATTTCAGGGTCTTTCAAGGCGTAATCGAATCAGGAGGCGCAGTAAAGGCGATTTTGGCCAAGGGTGGAGCCCCTTCTTATTCTAGAAAAGGTTTGGACGAAATATCTGAGGTTGTGAAAACCGCCGGCGCCAAAGGCCTGGCATGGATCAAAATTACCGAAGCAGGCTGGCAGTCATCTCTGACCAAGTTTTTTGAGGATGAAGATAAGGAGGCCCTCAACAAGAGGCTCCATGCTGAACCCGAAGATCTGGTCCTTATAGTGGCCGATAAACCGGGAATTGCAAACCAGGCATTGGGCGCCCTCCGACTGGAGGTGGCGCAACAACAAAGTCAAATCCCCGAAAACGAATATGCCTTTGTCTGGATAACGGAGTTCCCGTTATTTGAGTACGATGAAACGGAAGATAGATTGGCAGCGGTTCATCACCCGTTCACCTCCCCCTTTGAGGAGGACCTGAATCTCCTCGCCGAGAACCCGGAAAAGGCCAGGGCCAGGGCTTATGATCTCATCTTAAATGGCTCAGAAATCGGCGGCGGGAGCATCAGGATTCATGACCTCGCCATTCAGAGGAGAATTTTCAAGACCTTAGGCATATCCCCTGAGGAGGCCCAATCGAAATTCGGGTTTTTGCTGGAGGCACTCAAGTATGGCGCCCCTCCCCACGGCGGGATGGCTTTGGGCTTTGATCGCTTAGTGGCCCTTATGGCCGGGGTCAAATCGATCAGGGAGATCATCGCCTTCCCTAAAACCACCAGCGCTGCCTGCCCGCTTACGGATGCGCCATCCCGGGTGGACGAAGAGCAGCTCAAAGAGTTAGGGCTCAAACTCTATTCTGAAAATAGCGATACTTGAAACCTGTAGGAGCAAAGCGTAGATCCCTATTTACCCCTCCTCGAATCTTTTTACTTTTCCCCAGAGACCTTTGAAAAACGCCCCCTTTCGAAGTCTGCGCTTATCTGCCCAATCTCTGTGTTGCATTCGGATTTCAATCCTCGAAATATTGGATTTCCTGTGGTTAAAATCCTCATACGCCTTGATCTTGAACGAAATTGAGCATTTTTCAAAGGTCTCTCCCTTGAAAATCGAAAGTTAGTGCCTATTTTGCTTGACAATCAAAATTTTGTCAGGCATAAGACACAGCTTATAATTTTAAATTCTAAGGGCTCAACAAAAAATAACTTAGCAGAATTGGCGCCCTGATTTATGTTAGATTCGGAGTCTTCGCTTACCTGTGGTTTGAGATCGGACGAAGATGACGTGGAGACGGGATGCAAAAATGTAAAGTTATTTTTTGTTGAGCCCTAAGAGAAAGGACGTGATTAAAATTGTTTGTTCAAGCGTAAAA
>DAOVUP010000249.1 GCA_030632525.1 Desulfobacteraceae bacterium
CCAGAAATTATCGGGCACCGTGGTGGGTTATCAGATAGCTGACCTGGATGATGACGGTTTTCAGGAATTGGTAATTGCGTCTGTTACCAGTGAGAGCTATTTCATGGGCTTTCCCAAAAGTAGACTTGTGTTGTATGATCTTAACGTGAAGGCTTCAGGTAAATAATATTTAACCGAACACTTCAAAATACTATTTTTGGATGAAGGCTTCTCCTCTGTCAGTGGTCCGATTGATTATCGTTATCGCTTTTTGGTCTTTTTTATTTCTTTTTCAATGATAGACTCGAGTGTCCGCAGGTCTTGATTCCTTATTCGTTTGCCGTTTACAAAAACCGCAGGAATACCTCTCACGCCTATTTCCCTACCCTCCCGATAATCCCCTTGGACCTTTGCCACGATTTCCGGATCTTTGCGGTCTTCTTGAAATTGAGCCTCATTCAGATCCAATTTGCGAGCGATTTCATTGATTTTCTTATCGCTCAGCTGCCTGTAATTCTTGAACAACTCATCATGGAATTCCCAGAATTTCCCCTGGCGCCCCGCTGAAAGTGCGGCGATAGCGGCCTTGGTGGCAAATTTATGATTTCTTAAGGGATAATTCTTTAAAACAATTCTTACCGATTCAGGATATTTCTTGAGCAACTGCTCAAGTTTGGGCTCAAGCCTCGCACAGTAGGGTCACTGGTAATCACTGAAAACTGCTATAACCACAGGGGCATCCTGACGACCTCTGTAAGGCGAGCCAGAGACGTTTATATCTACGATAAAGTCTATGGTAATGGCCTGAACGGTTTTGTTTTTCCTGCTGGTTATGAAAAGCTGTTTTCCCCCAGGTCCAATCTTCATCTGATCAACGGGATATCCCACATCGATCTTATCCTCTAACTTCCCATCTTGAGAATATACAAAGATGCCGCTTTCTGTAAGGATAAAAATGTGTTTTCCATCCGGGGAAACTGCCATATCAAGTGGTGATTGATCCATCTGAAAGGTATGCTCAGGACTCCATTCCACATTGGCAAAGGAACCCGCTGCAGTTCCCACTATTATTAATAAGGCAGATAATAACCCGATAAACTTTGGCCTCATGTCATTCTCCTTTATAAAGGGCTAAGGACTCGTATCCCGCCTGAGGTGGGATTGATCCAAACCCTAATCGCCAATCGCAGCAGACACGCTAATCCTTATTTCAGGCAGGTATTTGCTGTCTGTCTTGAGGTTGATCGTATCGTAATACCTGCCCTTTTCTTTTTTCAGGTTTTCCACTGTCAGGACATAGATCTTTTTCCCTGATTCTTCCATTTCCTTGAGATCGTATTTGATGTTTTTCCCATCGCGCGGTTTAACCTCGGTAATTGAAAAGGGGTATTTATCTTTGGGTATGATTTTGACCGATCCCTTTACCGGCTCTCGGGCAGACCCTCTAAGGGCTAAACGCCGTGGTTTGATAGAAGCGATTTCCGGCGCCTTTATATCACCCCAAATGGGAATGGTTATCTCTTTTTGAATTTTGTCTGTTATAAAGAGCCTTATGTTGTCGCGATACCTGCCCGGGCTCTTTTTTTTGTTTTCCACGGTAAGGAGGTACACATTGCCGTTAGTTTCTTTGGATGTTGTAAGGGTGAAGCTCAAGTTTTCTCCTTTATCCGCCTTTGTCTCTACTATTTCAAACACCTGTTCTTTTCTGGGAACAATCTTTACTGAAGTCTTTATCGCCTCCCCTACATATCCCCTCAACATAACGCTACCTGGTGGTGTCATTACCGCAATCTGACGGGCCTTAATATTGCCGTATACCGGGATAGTCAGTTCTTTTCGGATATTGCTCGTGGTAAAGATCGTAATTGTGTCGCGATATCTGCCCTTCATTGTCCTTCTGTTTTCCACGGTGAGGACATAGGTCTTTCCTGCAGGCTCTTTTGTTTCGATCAAAGAGATATTGATCTCCTTCCCGCTGTCTGCTTTGGCCTCTACGATGTTAAACAAGCCCTTTGACGCAGGAGTGATTTTCACGGAAACCTTTATTTCTGTTCCGGCCTCCCCGGTTAGGGACACCCTGGATGGGGAAATGATTGCAAATTTCTTGACATTGCCTTTGACATTGAGGTCTGAAACGGGGTATTTCTTGTCGTTAGTATATACTTTTATGGTCTTTTCAAGGGTCCTTCCACCATAACCTTTTGTAAGTAACTTGACGGATATCTTTCCCTCTCCACCTGGAGGGATTTGCCTCGTAAAGGAGGCAATGATGCACCCTCACCCACCCGAGACTTTTTTGATATCAAGGGTGGCTGTGCCCTTGTTTTGAACCACGAAGTCGTGCACAACATCTATGCCCTCAAACACGGCCTCAAATTCATACCCGGGGTCGGGGAAAACTACTGAGGGTGAATCTTTTACCTTATCCTGTGCTCCAGAAGCCATGACCATCAAACAGAAAACAAAAAACGAGCAACACAGACCTGTAAAACCACTTTTTTTCATTATAGACCTCGCCTATAGCGTTAATGGTGACATTCGAATATTCCGCAGATTCCGCAGATTGACGCAGATTGACGCAGATTATTAGAAAGTTGCATCTAACCATCCATCCATTTCTTCAATTCCTAAATACTCCTTTATCCATACACCACGCAACAAAAAAACGTCACCCCTGAGCTTTTTTTAGGCATGTGAAAAGAAACCTTCCTGCCATTGCAAGACATTCGGGATCTAAATATTTTTCTGCTCGCTGTTCGAACAGGACAGAACTTTGAGCCGGGAACTCGTCATCGGCATTGTTAAAGAGGAGAATAACCGGGACCCGTGGAAGAGCATCGAATTGCATGGACAGATCATAGGCAACTTCAAAATCCGGGGGGTATCCATCCATGGTTTTGCCCGCCTTTTTCAGATCATCAAGTTTCTCCACAAAATAGGCGGCAATTGCTCCTGCCACGTCATTTGCGAAATAGGTAGTTAAAGGACCTGTATCTTTAAGGTCCCTGAAAGATACCCATTTTTTCTCTCTTGGATAAACATCCGGACATAGAAGAAGGTATTTACACAGGATGACACATATATCAAGAGAAGGTCGTTTTCCCGATGGAGCAACAATGTCATGTTTTGTGATCTTATACGGTTTGCCAAAAAAAGGAATTATAACGTCATTCTCTTCCATATGTATGCCGAGTTTCTGTTCGATTGGCCCTAAATCTATGCCTGCAATCCGGGCTATGTAATCCTTATAGGTCTTTTTAAATACAGTGACCTTAGATTTCATTTCTTGTCTCTCCAGAAAAGACTCCTGTATGGTCAAATTCACC
>DAOVUP010000258.1 GCA_030632525.1 Desulfobacteraceae bacterium
CGGAACAATCATCAGTTGCAGACTCTTTTCAGGTAGTGTCCGTTCTGGGGATATCATTCGGCTCATGTATAACGGGGCGACCTATAAGGTGGAGGAGGTGGGAGTTTTCCGCCTGGAAAGAGAACCGAAAAACCGCCTCTCAGCAGGTGAAGTAGGCTACATCATATCGGGCATCAAGACGGTAAGCGACACACGGATAGGAGATACCATTACACTTGATCACGATCCCGCGCCGGCTCCCCTGCCAGGATTCAAGGAGGTCAAGCCGGTCGTGTTTGCCTCTGTCTATCCTGTCGCATCTGACGATTACAGGTCCTTGGTAGATGCCCTTGATAAGTACAAGCTGAATGACGCCGCATTGGTCTTTCAGAAAGATTCGTCAGCGGCACTTGGTCTCGGCTTTCGCTGTGGATTTTTAGGCCTGCTGCACTTAGAAATCGTTCAGGAACGGCTTGAAAGGGAATTTGACCAGTCGATCATCATGACTTCGCCTACCGTGCAGTACCGCTTCACACTCACCAATCATGAAGAGGTCATAGTGGACAACCCTGTTTACTATCCTGATCCGGTCTCTATTGAGCAAGCCTTTGAACCGTACATAAGGGCCAGCATCCTGATCCCTGAGCGATATATGGGCGCGGTTATGGAACTCTGTCTGGAGCGTCGGGGGGCAAATTCACACTTCAATTATCCCACACCGGGACGGATCGAAATCCAATTCGATCTCCCTTTGGCTGAAGTGGTCTATGATTTCTATGATAATCTCAAGACAGTTACCCAGGGTTACGGATCATTCGATTATGACCTTCTCGATTACCGTGAGAGCGATTTAGTCAAGTTGGACATTCTGATGAATGGTGAGAAGGTGGATGCACTTGCCCAGATTGTTCATAGAGAGGGGGCGAGGCCAAGGGCTCTTCAGGCCTGCAAAAGGCTGAAGGAAGAGATCCCGAGGCATATGTTTAAAATTGCCATCCAGGGCGCAATCGGAGGCACAATAATTGCCCGATCAACGATCACCCCATTCAGAAAAGATGTGACTGCAAAATGCTATGGCGGAGATATCACAAGAAAACGCAAACTTCTTGAAAAACAAAAAAAAGGCAAAAAGCGGATGAAAATGGTCGGATCCGTCTCTATCCCCCAAAGCGCCTTTGTGGCCGTTTTGAAGTCTGACAAAGGGTAAGGGAAGTGCCTAAAGTTAAAGGTAGCCGTTTACGGCTTGAAATTAGAAATGGAAATTAGAAACTGGGGAGATCTGCCCAAAATTGAATACGTTAATCAACAGCACAAAAGTATGAAGGCCAAATTTCCAATTTCTATTTTCTAATTTCAGCGTTCCGTGAACGGTTACTTTGATACAAATCCGAAATCTAAAATCCGAAATACTATATGTCTCCCGGTCTCTATATTCATGTCCCTTTTTGCCGGAGCAAATGCCCATACTGCGCCTTTTATTCCATCCCTTCCTCTTCTTTAATACCGAACTGGCTTAATGGCCTAAAGAAAGAAGTCCTTTTGTACAAAGGGCAGTTTGACCCGTTTGACAGCCTCTATCTCGGAGGCGGCACCCCCACCTTTCTGGAAACCGGGATACTGGCAGATCTGATTAGACACCTCTTTGCCCACTTTGATTTTGCTCCAGATACCGAGGTTACAATAGAGGCAAACCCCTGCGACCTGACGGACGAAAAGACCAGGATGTTGAGAGATTTGGGCGTTAACCGGGTAAATGTGGGGGTACAATCCTTTGACGATCGTGTACTTTCGTTCTTAGGGAGAAGACATAGAGTAAAGGAGGTCAAAGGAGCACTGAGCCGTCTGAAACGTTTCGGATTTAAAAATGTGGGTATCGATCTTATATACGGGGTTAAGGAACAGGGTCTCAAAGCGTGGCTAAACACTCTGGACAATGCGCTTTCTTTTCAGCCGGAACACATTTCATGCTATCAACTAACTTTTGAGAAAAAAACAGTGTTTGGAAGACTCATGGATGAAGGCGAAATCGAGCCCCTCATGGAATCGGAAGAGGCGGCCTATTTCCTGGCAACATCACAACATCTTGAAGATAAGGGCTATATTCATTACGAGATCTCAAATTTTTCAAAGGACAAAGCCTGCCGCTCCCGCCACAACCAAAAATACTGGCGGCATACCCCATATCTGGGTCTCGGTCCATCGGCCCATTCATTTCATGGAAAGAGGCGCTGGTGGAATATCCGGTCCATCAAAAAATATTGTGCAGCGGTAGAAAAGGGCAGACCCCCGGTCGAAGGTTCGGAAGATCTGACCGAGGAACAGCTTAGGATTGAGACTTTAGCCCTCGGGTTGAGGACCAGTACAGGGATTGATCTCAGGACTGTCAAACGTACCCCTGAATCAGACGCGATCCTATCAAGACTTCAGACCTCAGGGCTCGTAAAAATTATTGATGGAAGGGTAATACCCTCCAGGGAAGGATTTCTCGTAGCAGACCATCTCCCGCTCTGTTTTCTTGAGTGAGCACGGGCAAACAGACAAGTAGCCGTTCACGGGTTCAAAGGTGAGACCTTTGAACAATTATCTTTTACCATATCCCATCAACGATGGGATTTTACACGCCTCATGATCCACCGTAGCCGATTTTTATTTTCTCTCCCTCTACAATAACCGGCACTTTTCGGGCACCATTTGAAAGTCGGAGCATTTCTTCGAGTTTACCCTCCTCCTCCCTGACATCCACATAAACAGCGTTGCTGTATGCCGACCTGGCATTCGTTGTGAAGGGTCATCCTGCTTTCCCGTAAATAATCACCTTTTTTTTCATGTCCTCTCCTCCGTAATAGAAACGGTAAAATGGTCGAGCCCCTCCTGAGGCGGGGTTGAGTTGGCAAATATGTCCCGCTCAGCAAGACTAAATCTGAATTCTGCGCGTACTCTAATTATATTAAACATTTATTCTTTATGCAAACGATATAAGGTCCCATGGTAGTTGCTTTTCACCCACTCCCCTGACCTTCCGTGTATGGAAAATGGGCGGTACGTTTGGGTCTTTCCGCTGTTTGAATTGGAGATGCCCCAGATAACCCTTTACATTTCCAAGAAATTTTGGTATTTAGAAAAAAGGGCGATAAGCTATTATAGATAAACGCTAATCCCACTTTCAGC
>DAOVUP010000208.1 GCA_030632525.1 Desulfobacteraceae bacterium
AAGAACCAGTTTGTTCATCTCTGTGGAATCGAATCCCCGGAGGGTGGGATAATCAAAGACCCCGTTTATACCCGTAGCCCCCTCCTTGAGAAGGAATTTATATCTCTTGTTTGTCTCCTCAGGAGGACCAAAGCCTGCCAACTGCCTTAAGGTCCAGGTCCGACCCCTGTACATGGTGGGATGAACACCCCGAACATAAGGCTCCTGCCCGGGAAAACCTAAGTCATTAAGATAGTCCATCCCGGCCGTATGAGCTGGAGTGTATAGCGGTTCAACGGGTATGCCTGAAAGGGTCTCAAAGACCTTCTCCTCCCCTTCTGCAGGTTGGTAAACCTCCTTCTCCCATTGCTCCTTCTCTCGGTCTATATCCTCAATAGCGTTTTTATCAAATAGTCTTGACATCTACTTACCTCTTTAAAGTTCTGTCTAAATAGTCGATAATTTCATGGGTATCTGTCCCCGTGGTAAAGATCTCACCGATACCTAATGATTTTAAATTCTTTAAGTCCTTTTTTGGAATGGTACCGCCACCAAATACCAGTATATCTGAGGCACCCCTGTCCTTTAAGAAAGAGATGATTTTCGGAAATATGGTATTATGAGCCCCTGAAAGGATACTCAACCCGATGGCATCGACATCTTCATCAATTGCCGCGTTAACAATCTGGAGCGGAGTCTGGTGCAGCCCTGCATATATGACCTCCATCCCGGCATTGCGTAAGGCCCTTGCCACCACCTTTACCCCTCTGTCGTGGCCATCCAGGCCAGGTTTGGCTATTAATATCCTCTTCTTCCTCCCCCTGCTCATCTCGCAGTCTCCTAAAACAATCCCGAATATTAATATATATAGTCTTCCCGGTATTCCCCGAAAACTTCTTTCATTTCACCAATGATCTCACCCAAGGTAACGTAGGACTTAACCGCCTTGATTAGGGCCGGCATAATATTGTCCGATCCCTGGCTGACCTCTCTGATATCATTGAGGCACGTTTTCACCAGAGCCTGATCTCTATTCTTTTTAAGGTCTGTCAGACCTGATATCTTCTCATCCTCAAATCCAGGGTCGGCTGCCCTTAATTCAATATCAATCTCTTCCTCCTCGAAAAACTCATTCAGACCAACGACTGTTCTTTTCCTCTTTTCAATCTCTTCCTGATAGTTGAATGCTGAATCTGCAATTATTCTAGCGTAATAGCCCTTTTCTATGGCCGAAATAACGCCGCCGAGGTTCTCAATTTCCTTAAAATATTTATAACATTCGGTCTCCATCTGATTTGTTAATGCCTCAACATAATAGGACCCGGCTAAAGGATCGATGGTATTGATGACTCCACTTTCCTTAGAGATGATTTGCTGTGTCCTCAAGGCCAATTTTTCGGATCCTGTTGTGGGTATGGATACAGCCTCATCAAAGGCATTGGTGTGCAATGACTGGGTTCCCCCTAATACTGCGGAAAGCGCCTGGGTTGTCACCCTTATAATATTGTTCTCTGCCTGATGGGCGGTAAGTGAAGATCCGGAAGTTTGCGCATGCATCCTCAAGATACATGAACGCCGATCTTTGGCTTCAAATCTCTCCCTCATGGTTTTGGCCCAAATCCTTCTTGCTGCTCGAAACTTGGCGATGTTTTCAAAAAAATCGTTGTGGGCCTTGAAAAAAAAGGAGAGCCGGGGAGCAAAGCTATCCACTGATAACCCAGACCTTATTCCTTCCTCCACATAGGTAAATCCATTGGCCAGGGTAAAGGCCAATTCCTGGACAGGGGTGGCCCCCGCAGATGCCAGGTGGTAGCCGCTTATGCTGATTGGGTTAAAACGGGGCAGAAATTTATTGCAGAAGCTAAGTGTGTTTACGGTAAGACGCATAGATGGTCTGGGCGGAAAGTAGTAGGATTTCTGTGCCTGATATTCCTTGAGGATGTCATTTTGCATGGTCCCTGTTAGTTTTTCCAGGGGGATATTGCGCTCTGCCGCGACAGCCACAAACATGGCTAAAAGAACTGCAGACTGGGAGTTGGAGACAAAATTTATACTTACCTCATCAATGGGGATGCCTTCCAGGAGGTGGCGCATATCTTCTATGGAGTCTATGGCCACCCCACCACAGCTTCCCACCTCTCCTTCAGCCAGGGGATCGTCAGAATCTTTGCCCATTATGGTTGGCATATCGAGACAAAGGCTGATTCCGGTGGCGCCCATCTTAAGAAGGTGTCTGATCCTCTCGTTCGCCCTGGAAGGAGAGTCCAGAGACCCCAATTGCCGGATCGTCCACGGCCTTTGACGATACATGGTTTTATGAATCCCCCGGGTGAAGGGATATTCACCTGGTAAACCGAGATCGGTTTCGGGATTCAGATGAGAAATATCCTCCGGACCATATAGGGCCTTGATCTTGAAACCGGACAGGTTTCTAAAAGAATCCTCGCCACTGGACCCCTTATCTCCACGCCCAACTGTCTCGGTACCGTTCTCATTGTCCATTTTATCTCATTCCCCTGGGATCAAATAGTTATTCAGTACCTCTTTGACCACCGAATAGGGGTCATTTTGTTGTTCAATTATGCTCTCAATATATTCTCTTTTCTTACCGGTCCCTCTGAGACCCCTAAAAATTATCTTTTGGAGTTCATCCTTGAAGATCAGCCCCAATTCCTGTTCCACCCTGTCATATTTCACCTGGTCCATTACCTCGCTCTTGCGCAAATAGGCCTGATGTTCTGCTATTGTTTCGGTAAGTTCATCGATACCCTGGAGGTCCTCCGGTTTGTTAGCTACAGAGACAGTCGACACCACACGGGGCATCCATTCACCTTCCTCAAAAGATCCCGCGGTCAAGGCTCCCTGAAGATGACGAAGAGATCTGTCTGCCCCGTCCAGGTCAGCCTTGTTGAGCACAATGATGTCGGCAATCTCCATAATTCCCGCCTTCATGGCCTGGATATCATCACCCATTCCCGGTGTAACCAACACTAAGCATGTGTGGGCGATATGTATCACATCAACCTCGTCCTGACCCGCTCCCAGGGTCTCTACGATGACAACCTCATTTCCCATGGCCTCCATGATGCGAATTACATCATATGTGGCCCGGGACAGACCCCCGAGATACCCCCTGGAGGCCATACTGCGGATGTAGACGCCGTCATCCCGTGAATGGCTTTGAAGCCGGATGCGGTCTCCCAGAAATGCCCCGCCCGAGAAGGGGCTGCTCGGATCCACCACCACCACACCGACTTTTTTGCCCTGGTTGCGGAATTTGCCAATGAGATGGTCGGTCAATGTGCTCTTGCCGGCCCCTCCGGCGCCTGTTATACCGAGGATCATCGCCTTACCCGTATGGGGATAGACAAGGCTCATCACCCTATGGTGGTCATCCATCTCATTTTCAACCAAGGTAATCAGACGGGCTGCAGAACGGCGATCACCTGCAAGTAATCTCTTCACCATTTCATCGGTGCTTAGTTTTTTTTTCATCTCTTATTCTTCAATATGGTCTTTGATATAGTCCACGATAGCTCCTGTGAGAGATCCTGCCCTGAAGACCTTATCAATGCCCATTTCCTCCATAGTGGGAATATCTTCAGCCGGAAAAGTGCCCCCGGCAAGGAGTAACACATCATCGACTCTGTTTTTTTTCATCTCATCCACTATCTTGGGAGTGAAAATGAGATGCTCCCCGGAAAGATAACTCAACCCAATCACGTCCACATCTTCATCAATGGCCGCCTTGACGATACCTTCAGGCCGTTGAAACATCCCTAAATAGATGACTTCCATTCCTGCCTCCTTGAGCAGGGAGGAGACGACCTTTGCCCCACGATCGTGACCGTCCAGACCGACCTTTGTTACCAGTACTTTGATTTTTTTCTTTGTAGCCATCAGTATGCTCCAAACTTCGTTAAGTGGTTGAGTAGTTGAGTGGTTAAATGGTTGGCATGATCATAAA
>DAOVUP010000165.1 GCA_030632525.1 Desulfobacteraceae bacterium
CAAAATAGTTGCCCACCTCTTCTTCTAAAACGGTTGGCGCAAACGGTCTCCAGGGTTCCCTGTATTTTATCAGTTGGTTGGTCTGGTCTCGTGCGTCAATGGTTGGCGCAGCCAGGATGGTCCGATTTCCGAGCGCTCTTGGGCCTATTTCCTGTCTCCCCTGAAAAAGAGCGAAAATCTCATTTTGGTTTAGGAGCGAAGCGATTTCCTTCGGCGAAATGTTTTCATTTTCTATATAGACAGGGAAGTCATACGCGTTGATCAGACGGTCCAATTCTCTCCGGGGGGAGTCTTCTCCATATCCAAGGTAGATATCTGGTGAAGACCTTTTCACAGCGGGCAACCGGCTGTCGGTAATCGCAGCCGCCGATGCAAGGGCGGCACCTAAAGCGATGCCCCTGTCAGAGGCAAGGGGCTGAACAAATAGGTTTTGACAAATCCCGGACTTCAAGATCTGGTAGTTAAGCTGGCTGTTCATGGCAACACCGCCCGAGAAACATAGGTTTTCAAAGGGCCGGGTCTCCTTGACCATCCGGAGTTTTTCAATAATGATTTCCTCAAGGATGGTCTGAATGCTGGCGGCCACATCAGCCTGAAGTTTGTTGAATTCTCTTGTAGGTTTTGGCTGAGGCAGACCCAGGGCCTTTGTTATTTCCCCTCTCATCCCCAGGAGGGAGCTACCGGGCCATCTGTAGTCAACACCATCCCTCTCTAAGAGATTACGAATCTGCTCCTTGTAAACAGGGCTCCCGTAGCTCGCTAATCCCATTATTTTCCCGCAATGCTGGGAGGTGTTGTCGCTCCGATACCCAAGCCACTCTGTGAAATACTGGTAAAGGATGCCCAAGGAAAAATCGTTTGTCAGTTCACTGGAAATTCGTGAGATAGAATTGCCTTCGCCCATATAAAAGGATGTTGATTCTGATTCGCCAGTGCCATCCGCAACGAGTATGGCCGAATTATCATATTCTGAAGGGAAAAAAGCCCCTGCCGCATGGCAATCGTGATGACCCACGAAACGAACCTCATCCCAAATGACCTTGCCAGTCAGGTAATTCAGAGTTTCGACACAGCGTATCTTCTGGAACCTTACGAATTTCTTGAGGAAATCCACCTGAGCCTCATCAGGATTGAAGCCAAATGTTATTGTTCTAAAATGATTGAAGTCGAGTTTGATCACCTCCTTGAGGGAGAAATAGGGGTTGAAATATGTCATCTTCTCCCCGTTAAAGCGTTCTTCCTCAAAGACCCACAATATGTTTAATTTATCATCCACAATAGCCACTCCTGTGTCGTGGCCCATGTAAATTCCAAGATGGTATTCTGTCATTTACAGCAAATCTCCCTTCACAATCCTGACGATCCCTTCTGCCAACACCTGAGACGCGTCGTAGACCGGCACTTCGACGTTAATGGAATCAGAGATGATGGAGAGTTCTGTGCATGCAACAATCAGGATCTCCGTGTTTCTGCTCATCAGCTCTTCTGCGGCAGTTTGTAAGACGCTCTTATCCTCTTCCTGGTATTTACCCGCCTTAATCTTCCGGATAGAGGTCATAATCCGGGTCTGAAGTTGAGCGGAGGGATGATTCTGTTTCACCCCTCTCTCTTCGAAGCGTTTCAGATAGAGTTTGGTAAGTAAGACTGCCTCGGATGCTAATAGACCGACGGTCTGGACAAAGGGGTTTTCTTTCAGAACGTGCTCGACTGTCAAATCAACCATATTAAGGATGGGAATGTCTACGGCGGCACAAATATCATCATAATAGAAATGGGCGGTATTACAGGGGATAACCAAAAAGTCGGCTCCAAAAGCAGCTAACTTGCGTGCCATTTCAGCCATGAGCGGCGCAGGACTTTCCCCGGTCCCTTCGATGAGGGCCTTGATGCGGGATGGGATCTTGGGGTTATTGTCAACGATCATCCTGATGTGATCCGCGTCGTCTTTGGCCGGAGTAGCCTCAATAACGCGTCTCATCAGATCCACAGTGGCCTCAGGACCCAATCCCCCGATTACGCCGACGATTTTTTCCTCGACAGGTTTCACAGCAAAGCCATTGATACAATCCAATTTCAAATTCTAATGAGAAAGTAGGTACTCCGCGTATACATACAGTGCTGGGGAGCCCCCGGTATGAACGAAAAGGATGTTGTTCTCCTTTTTGAAATAGCCTTGCCGTACCAGATCGATTAACCCGGCCATGGTCTTACCCGTATATACCGGGTCGAGGAGAATCCCCTCTGTCCTGGCAACAAGTTTGACTGCTTCGGCCATTTCAGGGGTGGGGAGAGAATAGCCCGGCCCCACATAATCACCAAAACAGTTAACCGAATTACGAGGGATCTCAAAATTGACACCCACGTGATCGGCGGTTTCTCTGACAAGTCCGTGAACAATCTCCTCCTGTTCCTCTTTTGCGCGGCTCACATTGATTCCAACAACGGGAATATTCATATTACAGCCGTAAAACCCTGTTACAAGACCCGCCTGTGTGCCCGCACTTCCGCTGGCACAAACCAGGGTGTCAATATTCAGGTCGAGCTCAAAGGTCTGGTCAAGGATTTCCTGGGCGCAGGCAACATATCCTGTCGCGCCGATGGCATTAGAGCCTCCTCCGGGGATGATATAGGCTTTACGACCCTCAGCCGCCACCTCTTCAGCGACCTGCTGCATTTCTGCCATCATATTTGACCCGCCTGAAACCACCTGGATCTTCTCTGCACCCAACAGGTTAAAGAGAAAAATATTCCCGCTTGCCTTTGTATCAAAGGTACCGGGAACCCGCTCCTCTAAAACAAGCCTGCATTTCAGCCCTTCCTTTACTGCGGCAGAAAGCGTCAACCTGCAGTGATTGGACTGAACGGCCCCGCAGGTTATCAGGGTATCTGCCCCCTTGGCCATGGCATCGGCCACGAGAAATTCCAACTTGCGTGTCTTGTTTCCACCTGCAGACAGACCGAGGAGGTCGTCTCTCTTGATGTAGATATCAGGTCCGCCCAAGGCCTCTGAAAACCGGTGCGCCTTTTCAATAGGCGTTTGTCCGGCCGTATAACGCCTTCTGGGAAACTTCGCTAAGTTCATGCCTTCTACCTCCCTAATGGTTCTGTGCTAAACTTTGTCAAGAAAGGTCTGTAATTCCCTGATTGCAGAGACCTTTGTATCCAGCGGTATGTCATCTTCAAACAGGAATTCGAGCAGGAAAATCATCTTGTAATTCACCGCTGAAGTCTCATATCTCTCGAAAGCAGTTACCTTGATATCCTTCAGGCCTTTGTAGGCATCTTCGTCAAACAGCCCGGTTTTTCTCAAAATGAGATCGATGCCCTCCTTGGCCTCACCCGGATTCTCTAACACAATTTCGATACCATCTACCTTTTTCACACCCTTGATGATTTTGTCGCCTTCCACTTTAATCTTCATCTTAAAACCCTCTTCGTCATATAGACAAGAATGCACAGGATGTGCCGGACTTTTCCCTAATGCTCGTCAATAACACCCTTCAGCCCGATCTCATCTGCCACCTCTCTCATTCCCATTATGGTATCCATGATAAGATCTGTCACCTCAATTCCTAACATCTGGGCGCCCTTTTCAATAATAGACCTGTCAACCCCTGCTGCAAATCTTTTATCTTTCCATTTTTTCTTGACCGATTTTGGTTTTAAATCCAGAACGCTTTTAGATGGTCGAACCAATGCAGTCGTGACTACAAGTCCGGTCAGCTCATCTATGGTATAAAGCACCTTTTCGAGCTCGGTTTGGGGTTCTATATCTGAACAGATCCCCCAGCCGTGGCTCACAACAGCTCGAATATAATCATCCGGCCAGCCGTTTTCCTTCAGGATCTCTTCGCTCTTGCGACAGTGCTCTTCCGGGAACTGCTCGTAATCAAGGTCATGAATCAGGCCTATAATACCCCATTTATCCTCATCTTCTCCCCGTTTTTGAGCAGAATAGCGCATGACTCCTTCCACTGCCAAGGCGTGTTTTAAGAGGCTTTCGCTCTTATTATACTGAGTAAGAAGAGCATAGGCCTCTTCCCGCGTGGGGACCTTTGTGCTCATTTTATTACCTCCTGAATACTTGAATAAGGGTTAGCGCGTTCACGATTTCAAATTCCTACTCAATTTATGATAACTTTTTGCGTCGGTTTTTGTCAAATGTTGAAATTTATGGCTGGCCAGGGTATTCTGATCCCATAGAACGGTCCCTATTAATGAAACTTAAAGCAAAATTCGATCAACGTTCACGCTTAACGCACAATTACTCAATGTTCATAAATATACCTAACATTCCGGAATTTGTCATATTTATACTCAGCAGGCTGAAAGCCGCCGGTCATCAGGCTTATATCGTTGGCGGTGCAGTTCGAGATGCCTTTCTCAAGAAGACCATAACCGACTGGGATGTGGCCACTTCAGCGCCAAGAGATGAAATCAGGACCATTTTTTGGGATACGAATCAGTTTGCCCTGAAACATGATACTGTAACACTCGTGCATAAAGGTCATCACTTTGAAGTTACCACCTTCAGGGGAGATGAAAAGGGGCTGCTTAGTGATCTTGGCCACCGTGATTTTACCATAAATGCCATGGCCTTTGGTCCGGACAACGATGAGGTTATCGATCCTTACGGCGGGGAGTCAGACATCGACAAAAGGGTGATCAGAGCGGTAGGAGATCCAGAGGCCCGCTTCAAGGAAGACCCGTTGCGTCTCCTGCGTGGAGTAAGGCTTGCGACAGAGCTCCGGTTCCGGATCGACGAGAGAACGATCAGGGGCCTTGGCAGTATAGCCTCTCTGTTAGCTTCTGTGGCGCGGGAGCGCATACGAGAGGAATTAATGAA
>DAOVUP010000091.1 GCA_030632525.1 Desulfobacteraceae bacterium
ATTCTAAAATCGGCAGCCCGCTTTCAATGGCAAGTCTTTCCAGAGATATTCACGTGTCATTTGACAGCGTCAGGCACTGGATTGAGATCTTTGAAAATTTTTTTATGGTCTTCAGAATAGCTCCGTGGACCAAAAAAATATCAAGGGCTATAACCAAGGAGAAAAAACTGTATCTCTTCGATTATGCCGGGATTGATTCCCCGGCAGCAAAATTTGAAAATATGGTCGCTCTGGAACTTTTCAGGGCAGTATCAAACTGGAATGATCTCGGGCTCGGGAATTTTTCTTTGCATTATTTAAGAAACAGAGACAAGGAAGAAGTTGACTTTCTGATTTCAAACAATCACAAACCTCTCCTCCTTATTGAAACTAAATTATCTGATGATTATGCATCAAAAAGTCTGATAAAATTCCAAAAGGTTCTCAATATCCCGGCGGTCCAGCTTGTCAATAGAGGCAATATCTGCAAACTTGTCTCCAACAATAATTTGAAAACAATGATCATCAGCGCAGATCACTGGCTGTCGTTGCTGCCATAAGAGGCTGTCCGGGAATGGCTATTTTCCGTCCCGCCGGGCACTTAGACCCATCCCGTCAGCCGGGACAAGGTTTAAGGAATTAATTAACTCATGATACCCAAGTAAGAAGTGCGAAATGACCCGTTTTCGTCATTCCCGCGAACGCGGGAATCCAGAGGAATTAATCACTTATGGACTCCCGCGTTCGCGGGAGTGACGGCTTTGGAGATTTTTTACGAAACCATCCACTCATAACCCATGGTTTATAATTCGTTTATGTCAGACCACCAGAATCAGCATGTAGATAGCCTGAAGAAATGGATAAACAAGGGCGTAACGTCCATGGCCGTATCTGGGCTTTCGGGATCGGCCCAGTCCTATTTCTTTTCTGAAGTTTTGGCGGATCTGGACAGACCCTGTCTCGTCATTCTCCCTGAAAGAAAAAGCGCGGAACGGCTTTATAAAGAACTCCAGTTTTTTATGGGTAGTCCGCAGGCGGAGAATGACTCTTCCGCCTTACGGCTCCATCAGTTTTTTCCCTATGACATGTCCCCGCTGACCGGGCTCAGCCCGCACCGGGAGTTGATCACCCGGCGCATCAGGGCCCTCTATGCCCTGACATCGGACAATAATCCTGTGGTCATAACCTCGGTCGAAGCACTCTGTTTCCGGATCATCCCAAAGGAATCTCTGCTCAACTCTTTAGAATACTTTGAAACAGGAGAGGAGGTCGACAGAGATCTTTTCTTAAGAGGGCTCGAAATCAACGGCTATCAACGCACATCATTGGTGGAAGAAAGGGGAGATTACTCTGTCCGGGGAGGTGTTATAGATATATTCTCACCCCTTTACCCCCTGCCTGTCCGTCTTGAGTTCTGGGGGGACCGGCTCGAATCGATCCGTCAATTTGATCCCATCAGCCAGCGGTCAATGAACCAGTCAAAAGAGATGATTCTCCTTCCTGCCGGGGAGATCATCATGGATGAGCCGAATATTTCTCGTGCCAGATCCATGGGAAGACTTCCGAGGCAACCGGAAGACGGTATGGGTTTCCCCGGACAGGAGGCCTGGCTCAATCATTTTTATCCCCACCTCGACACACTCTTGGAATATCTGCCTGAAAACGGGATCATAACCTTTATTGATCCACACCGTATGGAATCTGAAGGCCGGAAGATAGAGAAGAGATTTCATAAAGACGAAGAGCGATTCCGGGAAGAATCGGCCGGAAAAGGGGCACCCTTCCCTGATATTGACGGTGTCTTTCTCCCCTTCGACAAAATCTCACAGCAGTTTGAAAAATATCAACGGATCGACATAGCTGAACTGAACCTGCGAAAAGAGGCGGTGCCCGGGAAAGCCACAGAGCCCATAGAAGCCCTGAAAACCATAGAGATCAGGGGCCATTTTCAGTTGGAGGTCGACCTGGAGGTCAGACTTGCCAAAAAGGGCAGGGTATCCATGGCCCCATTTGCCAACAGAATCGCATCGTGGCTCCAGACCCGGTCAAGGGTCGTAATAACCTGCAGTACGGAGCAGCAGGCCAACCGTTTAAAAGAAATCTTAGCTAATTATGATCTCCATGTGGCGAGCATAGCCCAGGGCTGGGATAAGGTCCCTGAAACGCCGGGGCTGAGTCTCTGTTTGGGTAGACTCCCACAGGGCTTTACGTGGCCGGACATAGGTCTTTATGTAGTCAGCGAAGATGAAATATTCGGTCCTAAGCGGGCCATGCGAAGACAGAAAAAGAGCGAACGCAAAGGCGGGCTTTCGTGGTCCAGCTTCAGCCAGCTCAAGGCAGGTGACCTTGTTGTGCATGAAGATCACGGAATCGGCCGGTACGGGGGGCTCCTGGCAATGGAGGTAGCCCACAAGGTGAATGATTTCATCCTTGTGGAATATGCCAATAATTCGAGGCTTTATATCCCGGCTGACCGTGTCAGCATTCTACAGAAATATGCCGGGGCCGGTGAAGGAAACCCAAAGCTGGACCAGTTAGGTGGCTATTCGTGGAACATAACAAAACAGAAGGCCAAAAAATCGGTCAAGAAAATCGCCAAGCAGCTTGTAGAGCTCTATGCCCTGAGAAAATATCGAAAAGGACACGCATTTTCTCCCCCTGACCACTACTATCGCGAATTTGAATCCACATTTGAACATGAAGAGACCGATGACCAGATCAAAGCCATTGAAGATGTCTTAGACGACCTGGCCTCGGAACAGCCCATGGATCGTCTCATATGTGGAGACGTAGGTTTCGGCAAGACTGAGGTAGCGATTCGAGCTGCATTTAAGATTGTAGCAGATGGAAAACAGGTGGCTTTTCTTGTACCCACAACGGTCCTGGCCGAACAGCATTTTGAGACCTTTAAGAAGAGGATGGCACCTTATTCCATTGAAGTTGGGGTTCTCAGCCGGTTTAAGACCAGGGCCCAGCAGACTGAGGTTATCGGCAAACTGAGATCCGGACGGATAAACGTGCTGATCGGCACACACAGGATCCTTCAGAAAGATGTAAAATTCGCTGATGTAGGACTTGTGATTATTGACGAAGAACAGCGGTTTGGCGTAAGGCAAAAAGAGGCATTAAAGAAGTACCGCGCCCTGGTGGACGTGCTGGCCATAACCGCCACCCCGGTTCCAAGAACACTCCAGATGTCTATGGTAGGCGTCAGGGATCTGAGCATCATCGAAACCCCGCCCCAGGACAGATTGGCCATTGAGACCTATCTCTCACCCTATGATGAGCCTCTTATCATCCGGGCCATAGAGTCTGAATTAGAAAGGGGCGGGCAGACCTTCTTTGTCCACAACAGGGTGCGCACCATCGACCATATGGCTGATCAGCTGAGAAGAATGGTTCCCCATGCACGTATTGCAGTGGCCCACGGCCAGATGAGGTCAAAAGAGCTGGAAGAGACCATGATGAGATTTTTAAGAAAGGAAATCGATCTTCTCGTCTGCACAACCATAATCGAATCGGGTCTTGACATTCCTTCTGCCAACACCATCATCATCAACCAGGCAGATCGCCTCGGCCTGGCTCAGATTTATCAGTTAAGGGGAAGGGTGGGACGGGCCAAAGAAAAGGCATATGCCTATCTAATCATTTCAAATGACTCAGTTCTCACAAGAGACGCGGAAAAGCGATTAAAGGCCCTCATGGATTTTTCCAGCTTAGGCGCTGGCTTTAACCTCGCCATGCACGACCTCAGGATCCGGGGTGGTGGCAATATCTTAGGGTTTTCGCAGTCGGGGCATATTGCAGCGGTTGGATATGAGCTATATGTCAAACTCATCGAGCGAGCCGTTACTGAATTAAAAGGCGAAGAATGGGAGGATGATATAAACCCCGAAATCAATATAGATATCCCATCATATTTGCCAGAAAATTATGTTATGGACACAGATGTCAGGTTAAATATATACCGCAGGCTTTCTAACCTTCTTGAGAAGTCAGAATTGCAAGAGATTACCGAAGAAATCCACGATCGTTTCGGTTCCCCGCCAACGGAGGTCGTCAATCTCTTCGGTTTGATGTCGATCCGGCTCTTATTGAAAAAACTTCGAATAAGCAAATTAGACCTGGGACGGAACAGCCTTACTTTAACCCTGCCCGAGGAAACCCACGTTGATACGGAAGAGCTGATCCGGATGATAAATGCCAGACCTAACCGATTCAGGCTTTTACCCAGCAACAAGCTGAAAATCCACACCGCTACGTTCTCTTTACCGGACGATTTCCCCAAGATAGAACAGGTAGTGGAAATGCTTGATTTCAAAGCAGAACGCATAAATGGGAAATCTGGAAAATTGCGCGTGGCTCATTAGGGGTTCGAAAAAAATATGTTTAAATTTTTCAGCGTTGCTGTTAATATAAATTGTTTGGGGTTATGGAATGGGCGGGCTGGAAATGGAAGACAAAAACCGGGCTACAGTAAATGACCCACAAGATGATTAGATGGAAAATCAGGTTTATGAGCCATGGTCTTTATTGTCTTGTTTGTTGGACCCTGATTTTTCTTCCTCTCGGTTGCGGCCTCTCTGATCATGGGGAGGGCGACCCGGTAATAGTTATAGGCTCGAAACGCCTCTCTTCTGACGACTTGAAAAAGGAGATGGAATTCATTGGTGGCGGTGTACCTGTTCCGGTTAAGCATGCAAAAGAGATAAAGGCCCAGCTAATTGAGCAGATTATAGACTATTATCTCATCATCGAATATGGGAAACAAAATAACATCTCTATCTCCGAAAACGAATTCCAGAAGAATATAAAGGAAATAAAGAGGGAATACTCAGAAGATGCCTTTCGTAAAGTATTGCTTCAGGGATATGTGGACCCCGCACTATGGGAGCATCGTTTGAGGAATCAACTACTTGTGGGCAAGGTTATCAAACGGGTTTTGGGAAAAATCGCCTCACCCAGTTATGAAGAGATAAAGATCTATTTCCAAAAGAACAGAAATGAATTCAGATCCCCGGAGATGTTAAAATTCCGACAAATAGTCTGTAAATCAAAAAAAGAAGCAGCAACCCTGCGCGACCGCATCCATGCCGGAGAAGACATGGGAGAACTTGCTAAGAAATATTCAAAAGCCCCTGAGTCCGAGGCCCGTGGTGAAGTTGGCTGGGTAGCCCGGGGCGATTTAGACGAAACCATGGAAAACGCCCTCTTTTCAATGCAGATTGGCAGAATCAGCCCTATTATCAAAACCTCCTTTGGCTATCATCTCTTCGAGGTAATGTCCCGCGCACCTGCTGGCGTTAAAGGGCTTCCGGAAGTCATGCCTGAAATAGAATCACAACTTCTTCGCCAAAAGCAGGAGGTCTTCTACAAGAAATGGTTGGAAAAGCTCAGATCTGACTTTAAAGTCGAGGTTAATCAACCTATGTTGAACAAATTGGAGCTATCTTGATAAAGCTAACTGAGAATTGGGGAATTGAGGAATTGGAAGACTTATTTCGTTTTAATTCCTCAATCCCTGAATTCCTAAACCCCTGAATTTTATCTGTAAAGGACCGCATGAAGCAATCAAAAGCAACAGCCTCTTTAATTCTCTTTTTCGCCGGTATTATATTGTTATTTCATTCTTCGGTCTCGGGCGAGATCACCAACAGAGTTGTTGCAATTGTTAACGATGAGGTAGTTACCCTCTATGAGCTGAATACCATGATGCAGTTGCTTACGGGCATTCCATCCGCGCAACTTAAGAGTAAATCCGAAGACATGTATTTTAAAACCCGCCAAAAAGTCTTAGACGATCTGGTTGATCAGAAAATTGTCCTTGAAAAAATCAAGACGCTAAAAATTGAGGTAACTGCCAAGGAAGTGGATCAGGCCGTCGAAAGGGTAAAGACGGATAACCAGTTTACCCAGGAAGATCTGCTTGCCGAACTGAAAGCGCAAGGGAGCAACTATGAATCGTACAGAGAATCTATTAAAAAAGAATTGGAAAGGATACAGCTGATTAACTACGAGGTAAAGTCAAAGATTATCCTCAGGGAAGAAGAAATCGAGAAATACTACAACACACACAGGGATGAGTTCACCCGAGAGGGCAAGGTTCGTCTTGCTCTCATTTTTCTCAAGCAAGAAGATTCGGCCGACAAAAATGAGGCCCGTGCTCTTTACCAGAAGGCCGAGGAGATCCTCGCAATGATTAAAGACGGTAAGAATTTTGCCAATCTGGCAGAGAAATTCTCCAATGGGCCCGGGGCAAGTGAGGGAGGTGACCTTGGAGTATTCAAGATGTCCCAGCTCAATCCAGAGATGGCTGAGATTATTAAAGATCTATCTGCTGGCGAAATAAGTAAGCCAATTATTAGGCCTTATGGTATCAAGATAATCAAGGTAGAAGAAAAAGATGGGGGAGGAGAAAAATCTCTCGAGCAGGTTCAAAACGCTATTCGGACAATCCTTTATAGAAAGGAACTTGACAAAAAGTATTCCGCCTGGATCAAAGAGTTGAGAAAGAAGGCATATATAAAAATTATTTTTTAACCCTGGGACTTAGATGGGCAAAGACGAAAACTACCCGTTAGATAAGGAAGCGAGTGACTG
>DAOVUP010000196.1 GCA_030632525.1 Desulfobacteraceae bacterium
GCCTTTCCCTTGAGAGTCTTCAGCAGTTGGCAAAAGAGCTTCGCCGGAAGATTATTGAGACGACGTCTAAAACCGGGGGGCATTTGGCTCCGAGTTTAGGGACTGTAGAGTTGACCATTGCCCTCCACTTCGTCTTTGACGCCCCGAAAGACAAGATCATCTGGGACGTGGGACATCAGGCCTACGCGCACAAGCTGATTACCGGGCGCAGGGATCAGTTTCACACCCTCAGGACCTACGGGGGGATCAGCGGGTTCCCTAAAAGGTCGGAGAGCCCCTACGACGCCTTTGACACCGGACACAGCAGCACCTCTATCTCAGCTGGTCTCGGCATCTCAACGGCAAAATGTCTAAAAGGGGAGGATAGGAAGGTCATATCTGTAATCGGGGATGGCTCGATGACTGCCGGTATGGCCTTTGAAGGACTTAATCAGGCCGGCGAGACTGAAAAAGATCTTATCGTTGTCTTAAACGACAATGCCATGTCCATAGCACCGAATGTGGGTGCTTTCTCGTCTTTTATAAGCAGAAAGATGACCGGCAAAAGGTTCGTCAATCTGAGGAAAGATCTGGAAAACTTTATCAAATCTCTACCTGGCGTAGGGGAGAACATCTTGAAGTTCGTCCGCAAGAGCGAGGATTCCTTTATCACATTTTTTACGCCGGGCATGATGTTCGAGGCCTTTAAGTTCAAATATATCGGACCTATTCAAGGCCATCGCATTGATCTGCTCATTGAGGCCTTTACAAATGCCTCCCATTTAGAGGGGCCTGTCCTGGTTCATGCCCTTACTGTAAAAGGTAAGGGGTATGAGTTCGCTGAAAAGGATCCTGCCCACTACCACGGGGTCGGTTCATTTGAAATCCCCACCGGTTCACCTCCCAGGGGCAGGCCCAAGCCTCCGCCATCCTATACCGGCGTATTCGGAAGCACCATGCTCGATCTTGCTCAAAAGGATGATAGATTATTTGCAATTACAGCGGCTATGCCCGAAGGTACTGGGTTGGCTGAATTTTCCAAGTCCTTTCCCAAAAGATTCTTAGACGTGGGGATAGCGGAACAACACGCGGTAACTTTTGCCGCCGGTCTTGCCACCGAAGGATTCAGGCCGGTGGTGACAATATATTCCACCTTTCTTCAGAGGGCCTTTGATCAGATAGTCCATGATGTCTGCCTCCCCAATCTGCCGGTTATTTTCGCCATTGACCGGGGAGGGCTCGTGGGTGATGACGGACCTACCCATCACGGTCATTTCGATATTACTTACCTGCGGAGCATCCCTAATATGACCTTTATGGTGCCAAAGGATGAAAACGAGCTGAGGCATATGCTCTACACTGCCCTCCAGCATGATGGTCCTGTGGCGATCAGATATCCGAGGGGAAAGGGGATTGGGGTTTCAATGGACCCTGAATACAAGGCCATACCGATCGGTAAGGCTGAAATCCTCCAAGAGGGTAACGACCTGCAGATTTTGGCCATTGGAAGCATGGTTTACCCCTCGCTGAATGCTGCCGCGGTCCTGGCAAAAGAGGGGCTATCTGTGGGCGTTGTGAACTGTCGTTTCGTAAAACCCTTAGATAAGGGATTAGTAGATATCGTTTCATCCTCTGGCCGGGTTTTAGTAGTGGAGGAAAATATCAGGCAGGGCGGCTTTGGCGGGGCCATACTAGAACTTTTTAATGACCTGGGGTTAAAGAACATTCTTGTCAAAAGGATCGGGTTGCCGGACAAATTCGTGGAGCATGGTCCACAGGATATCTTGAAGGAGAAGTATGGACTCGACAGTGCAGGGATCATGAGGGAGGCGAGAGATCTCCTTAACGATTGAATATTGACATCACGCAAAAACATCCTCCAAAATCCTGATCTTTTTGTTTTTTTACGAGACCATCATTCCTAAGCTCTACCAAAAAAAAGAGAAGCCGAGACTGGATCGTCTCCTGGTTCTGAGAGGCCTGGTCGGGAGCCGTGAAAAGGCAAAGGCCGTAATCATGGCCGGCCTCGTTGAAGTGGACGGGGTGAGGGTTGACAAGGCGGGACATCTTGTCCCGACGTCAGCGTCCATTTCCCTCAAAGAATCTGCCCCTCCCTACGTGAGCCGGGGGGGGGTGAAGATAGAGGCGGCTCTCAAGCATTTTTCAGTAGATGTGAGGTCGCTTGTCTTGTTAGATATAGGCGCTTCCACAGGCGGCTTTACCGATTGCCTGCTCAAGCACGGCGCCCGCAAAGTCATTGCCGTAGATGTGGGTTACGGACAATTAGACTGGAGTCTTCGTCAGGACCCACGAGTAAAGGTCCTCGAAAGAACGAATATACGCTACCTGAAGCCGGAAGCTCTGGAGAGGCCTGCCCAGGGAGCGGTTATTGATGTCTCATTTATTTCCCTCAAACTGGTTGTCCCCCCTGTTTCCGATCTCCTGTCAGAGGATGCCTTCATAATTGCCCTGATCAAGCCCCAGTTTGAGGTGGGAAAGGGTCAGGTGGGCAAGGGGGGTGTGGTGCGGGACCCCGCTCTCCACAGAAAAGTTATAGAGAATCTGACCCACTTCTTTGAAGCCTCGGCCTGGTTGGTCGAAGGGCATATCACCTCTCCACTGTTAGGTCCAAAAGGGAATCGTGAATTCCTCATCTATCTGACGAGGAAGAAAACTGCGAATTTAGGAATTTAAGGATTAGGGGAAGACTGGATGGGATGTTTGAATAATCTGCGCAAATCTGCGGAATCTGCGGATTGGGGTTTTTATGGCGATTAAGCGTCTGTTAGAGATTATCGAAGAGATAGCGGCAGGCAAATACTCTAACGATATTATGGAACTGACCCGCGATGATCAACCAGAATCAGTACGGGCCATTGCAGAGGCCATGGGCCTGATGATGGTTAAGGTTGAGGCCAGGGAATATCGGTTAGAGTTGATGGTCAAAGAACTCGAGGAACTGAACGAGGAGATCAGGCAGAGCACCGTCAACACGGTTTCGGCCATGGCCCACGCCTTAGCCGCCCGCGACGTCTATACAGAGGGCCACGCGGCCCGGGTTGCCGGCTTAGGCATCCAGATAGCCCGGCAAATGGGTCTAAACGATCAGGATGTGGAATATGTTCGTTTAGGCGGAATCCTGCATGACATTGGCAAAATACGATTTTCCGATTGGCTTTTCAATCCCCACGATGCCAAAAACCCGCCTGAAGTAGTCAAAGAGATCCTTAGCCATCCCACCACGGGTGTGGAGATCCTCCATGACCTCGATTTCTTAGGACCGGCCCTCGATTATATCCACTGTCACCACGAACGGCCTGACGGCAAAGGCTATCCCCGTCACCTCAAGGACGAGGATATCCCTTTAGGGGCCAAGATCTTAGCCGTGGCCGACGCCTTTGACGCCATGACGACCGACAGACCCTATCAGAAGGGGAAAAACACGGAAGTTGCGCTGGGCATATTAAAGAAACATGCGGGAACAAAGTGGGACAAGAAATGCGTGGCCGCCTTTGAAGAGGTCATTAATGCCTCGAACCAGAACCCAGAGCCGGTCGGACCTATCCGTACTTAAGTGCGGCCTAATGGCCACGGCGTTTTGACGCCTTAATTGGGTTTACCTTCCCGTTCTCTTTTTTGCTGATTGCTTGCAGGTGGGTAGCCATGTTGCAGCTCCCTGCATGCCACTTGGCAGCAGGATCTGGAGATGCCGTGCAGTATTTGCCGGTGGTATATTCTGCGGCTTTCTGACATCCCTCACACTCCTCAACAATGATATGGCAGGTGCCGCCATTAAATCCGCAACCTTTCTTGCTCATGAAGAAACAATCCTGACCCTCTTTTACGCTTGAACAAACCATTTTAATCACGTCCTTTCTCTTAGATCTCTTAGAATTTAAAATTATAAGCTGTGTCTTATGCCTAACAAAATTTTGATTGTCAAGCAAAATAGGCATTAACTTTCAATTTTCAAGGGGAAAATAGAAAGATTTGATGAGGACAAATAGGGATCTACGCTTTGCTCCGACAAATTTCAGATATCGCTATTTTCAGAATAGAGTCTGAGCCCCAACTCTTTGAGCTGATCTTCATCCACCCGGGATGGCGCATCCGTAAGCGGGCAGGCAGCGCTGGTGGTTTTGGGGAAGGCGATGATCTCCCTGATCGATTTGACCCCGGCCATAAGGGCCACTAAGCGATCAAAGCC
>DAOVUP010000151.1 GCA_030632525.1 Desulfobacteraceae bacterium
GAGCAGCGGGGGTACCACACACGAGATGATCGTATTCTGGATATCCTGGAATTTTATATCCTTCCATTGGAAGAAAGTGCCTATAAGGATGCCCAGTTCATCGACAGTGGTCTCCTTTTCGGTCCTGATCCTCCAGTGGTGCAGGATCTGTTCCTGATCTGTCACGCCCAGGACAATATTTGTATTACCGATATCAATACAGAATAACATAGGCTTTACCCTTTGGATCGATGATTGTCGATTGATGAATGTCGATTGAAAAAGAGTAGAAAGGCAGGGAAATACATGCCGAGTCCCTGGTATTTCGTCCAAGCATCCATCCAGACATTATGTAACATCTCAATAAGTCGTGGTAATCCCGCCGCGGTGGGAGATTCCTGCGTTCGCGGGAATGATAACAACGGGTGCTTTATGACTTTTGCGCGTCTTTTTGGTTACAGCATCAATCATCAATCGACAATCAACAATCATAAATCTCAAGCGCTTCCGCGTCTAACCGCATCGATGATCTTAACCGTCTCCACGGCCTTTTTTACGTTATGCGCCCTGATGATGTGAGCGCCATTCATTACTCCCGCAGCCACAGCAGCCATGGAGCCTGTGTCCCTCTCGTGGGGCTCTCTATCTAAGATATGACCTATGAAGGCCTTGTTGGATGGGCCTAACAACACGGGTCGTTCAAGAGATTTGAATCGGGAAAGATCCCTGATGATTTTGAGATTATGATCAAAGGTCTTTCCAAAACCGATGCCGGGGTCTACAAGAGTCAATTCCCTGCGAATACCGGCCGCCTCGGCACGGTCAACCGCATCTCTTAGAAAATCCAGGATCTCATTTATTAGATCATCATATACAGGGTTGTTCTGCATGTCCCCGGGTGTGCCCTTCATATGCATAAGGATCACGGGAACACCTGCCCGGGCCGCAATTTGGGCCATTTCCGGATCGAACCTGAGGGCGCTGATATCGTTGATGATGGATGCCCCGGCCTTCAATGCTTCTTCTGCCACCGTGCTCTTGCAGGTGTCTATGCTGATGAGGGCGGAGATTTCACCCTGGAGCGCCTCTATGACCGGGATTACCCGGTCTATCTCTTCGGCAATAGAGATTTTTTTGGAATATGGTCTGGTTGATTCCCCTCCGATGTCGATTATGTCTGCGCCGTCTCGATCCATTGCGAGGGCATGTTCAACTGCCCTGTCCGCCTCAAAATAATGGCCCCCGTCTGAAAAGGAATCGGGAGTTACGTTGAGGACACCCATGATGTGGGTCCTTCTGCGTAAGTCGAGGCGATGGGCTTTCCAGCTTAGAACAAATCCCATCCTACCCTTTCCCGCCCTCAGATGGCTCAACGTCAGTTTCTTCTATGTTTGATGCTGTGCGGGGCTTGACTTCTTTGGGGGGAACAGACTCTTTCTTACTCTTGGCCTTCTTCTTTACGCCCGATTCTTGATCCTCTGCAATTATCTCGTCGATATCTGCGCCGGTGAGGGTTTCCTTTTCAAGGAGGGCAGTGGCCATTCTGTGTATGGTATCCAGATTATCCGTGATAAGCCGGCAGGCTTTTTCGTAAGCGTCGGTAACGATATTGCGCACCTCCTCATCGATTTTTCGTGCTGTTTCTTCACCATAATCTCTATGCTGGGAGAGTTCCCTGCCTAAGAATATCTGTTCCTCCTTTTTCCCGAAGCTCAAAGGGCCCAATTCCTCACTCATGCCAAAATCGCAGACCATTTTGCGGGCAAGCTCTGACGCCCTCTCAATATCGTTTCCAGCACCGGTTGTTTCGGTGTTGAGAACAATTTTTTCAGCGGCCCTTCCCCCCATTAATATTGCGATGTTATTCAAGAGATGTTCCTTCGGGTAAGTGTGCTTTTCGTCGATCGGGAGCTGCTGGGTGAGACCTAAAGCGCGACCTCGCGGGATAATGGTGACCTTGTGAATAGGATCTGTGTCGGGAAGTAACTTGGCTACCAGAGTATGCCCCGACTCGTGATAGGCGGTGATTTTTTTCTCTTCTTCGCTGATAATCATGCTCTTTCGTTCTGTGCCCATCAGGACCTTGTCCTTAGCATCTTCGAAATCATCCATCTCCACGCTGTCTTTACCTCGCCTTGCTGCCATTAGGGCAGCCTCATTTACCATATTTTCGAGATCAGCGCCCGTAAACCCGGGTGTGCCCCTTGCAAGCACGGAGATGTCCACGTTATCAGCCACCAGCTTTTTCTTGAGATGAACTTTAAGGATACCCTTCCGTCCCCCGAGATCCGGCACCGGCACCACCACCTGGCGGTCGAAACGGCCGGGCCTCAGCAGGGCAGGATCGAGCACGTCCGGTCTGTTGGTTGCCGATATGAGTATGACCCCCTCATTGGACTCGAAACCATCCATTTCCACTAAGAGTTGATTAAGGGTCTGTTCACGCTCATCGTGTCCACCCCCGAGACCGGCTCCACGATGCCGGCCGACAGCGTCTATCTCATCTATGAATATGATGCAGGGCGCATTCTTCTTGCCCTGGTTAAAGAGATCTCTGACCCTCGACGCCCCTACCCCGACGAACATCTCCACAAAATCTGAGCCGCTTATGGTGAAAAAAGGGACACCTGCTTCGCCCGCGATGGCCCTTGCAAGAAGTGTTTTTCCCGTGCCTGGAGCACCTACCAGCAGGACGCCTTTAGGGATTCTGCCCCCGAGCCTGGTAAATTTTTTGGGATCGCTTAGAAATTCCACGATCTCTCCAAGCTCTTCTTTTGCCTCATCAATACCCGCCACATCTTCAAAGGTGACCTTTTCCTGAGAATCGGTCATGAGCCTGGCGCGGCTTTTTCCAAAGGATAGGGCCTTTCCACCTCCTGCCTGCATCTGCCGCATGAAAAATACCCATACGCCTATTAGCAGCAGCATCGGGACCCAGGAGAGAAAGACCTGGAACCACGAGGAGTCTTCCTGGGGTCTTGCGGTTATCTTAACCCCTTTACTCCTGAGCAGGGTAATTAGTTCAGGGTCTTTAGGGGCATAGGTCTTGAAAGGCCCCTGCCCTGACATCCCGGAGATATTTTCCCCTTGAATAGTCACCTGGTTGACGCTTCCACTGTCAACCATGTTCAAAAAGTCACTATAGCTGACAACTACACTTCCCCTATCGGGCTGTTTGAAAATCTGAAAAAGCATCACCATCATAAGGCTGATTACAAGCCAGAGAGCAAGGTTTTTGTAAAATGGGTTCAATTTAGCATAACCTCCATTAAAGGTGTTCAATGATTGCAGTTAGCAGTTCATTGTTTATTTAAGCAAATCAAGGTTTCGAATCAAAACTTCATTATTATAGTTATAAATTTTATAAATTCCATATAAATTTCTAAGATTTCGTTAAGGTCGCATGTGATTCTGCCCCCATTTCTTGGGGTTGGTGCACTTTTTTGTTGACATCCGGGATGCTTTCGCGATGCTGGATACTGGGTATTGGGGACTTGAAACTTGAAACATAGATGGGTGCTAACTATTGGAGCAAATGTTGCGGGAGGCGCAGTTGGACAAGAATATTTTTACCGATAAGGATCTTAGGCAGATAGAGAAGCACGGGCTTAGTATTGATGAGGTCAATAGACAGCTCGATTTATTTAAAATGTCTAATTTTTGTCTTAAATTGGGTGCTCCCTGCATTGTTGGGGATGGCTTTATGGTCTTTAGCCGGGAGAATATAACATCTCTGATCGAGACCTATGAGACAGGGGGGTCCGGGCATGACTGTGTCAAGTTTGTGCCGGCATCAGGAGCTGCCTCAAGGATGTTCAAGGTCCTTCTTCGGTACCTGAATCAGGAGAAAGAAATCACGAGGGATGCGGTTTCCATGGAGGCATTGTCAGGGGAGGGAGATGCGAAACAGCTCCTTGATTTTATGGATGGGCTGAAAAGATTCGCATTTTTCAAGGAACTTAAATCGGCATTATCCGATCAGGGTTTCAACGTGGAAACCTTATCAGAAAAGGGGTATTTCAGAGATATTCTCCGCTTTCTTCTCACAGATGATGGTCTCGATTATGCGAATCTTCCGAAAGGGCTGCTTAAGTTCCACGAGTATCCGGAGGGGAGTCGGACAGCCTTTGAAGAGCACCTGGTTGAGGCCGCTTCCTATGTGGCAGATGAAGATGGACGGTGTCCTCTTCATCTTACAGTCTCACAGGAACATTTAAATGGGTTCGATTCCTCTTTTGGAGCCGCCAGACCCATCTATGAAGAGAGATATGGTGTGGCCTATGATATTTCTTTTTCCATGCAGGCAAAATCCACCGATACCCTTGCAGTTAAATTGGATAATACGCCTTTCCGGCAAGAGGATGGAAGGTTGTTGTTTAGACCGGGGGGGCATGGGGCCTTGCTCAAGAACCTGAATGATATAGATGGGGAAATCATATTCATAAAAAATATTGACAACGTGGTCACAGATCATCTTAAGCCAGAGACCTTCAGATGGAAAAAGATCATGGGCGGTTACCTGATTTCTATCCGGAATCAGATCCGGGGTTATATGAAAAGACTGGCATCAGGCGATGCAGACCACCAGCTTTTAGCCGAGGCTGCCACCTTTTTAGAGGAGAAACTTCTGGTTTCAGTCCCCGAACTTATAAGGAGCGCATCCCCTGAGGCTAAGAGGACTTATCTGATGGAGAGGCTTGATCGTCCTGTAAGGGTTTGCGGAATGGTAAAAAATGCAGGGGAACCTGGTGGCGGCCCTTTTTGGGTGGAAGACGAAACCGGCGAAAGGTCCCTTCAGATAGTGGAAACCGTCCAGATCGATCTCGATTCCAAAGAACAGCGGGATATCCTCGAGGCTTCTACCCATTTCAATCCGGTGGATCTTGTATGTGGAGTTCGTGATTGGCAGGGAAGACCCTTTGATCTGAGTAGATTTGTTGATCCAAAGGCCGTTGTTATCTCCCAGAAATCAAAAGATGGAAAAGATGTGAAGGCCTTGGAGCACCCGGGACTCTGGAACGGGTCCATGGCACGATGGATTACGCTCTTTGTGGAAGTTCCGGGTATCACTTTTAATCCTGTTAAGACGGTGAATGACCTGCTTCGAAAAGAGCACCAACCCGGTTAGTGCCTGAATCACGCCTTGGCGTGATTCAGGCACTATTTTGGATTTAGAA
>DAOVUP010000205.1 GCA_030632525.1 Desulfobacteraceae bacterium
AGCTATCTTCTTAGGCGCCTCGTCCGCGTGTGAAAAAACCCCGAAAAAGATTAGGATAAACGAAATAGTGAAGATAAATGACAAGATGGTTGCTCTTGTTTTCATGACTCTCCTTAATTTGAGGAATTCGTAAAAAGTCACTCACCCGTTCTTGTCATTCCCGCGAAAGCGGGAATCCAGGGGAATCATCCCGCCGCGGCGGGAGTGACGGCCTTGGAGACTTTTCACATGGGTATCAACCTTTAAGTATACCATAAAACTGCCCGGAACGATCGATCTTGTCTCCCACTTTAGCACCGCAATGTTTACACCGGTATTCATACCTGTCTCCATCGGGGAGGACTAAGAGAAGGAACTTGTTGATCGGCACAGCATAGCCACATTCAGAGCAGTAAAGTTCCGTGGCCTCTAATTCTCCAAAATCCTCCCTGGGCTTCACAGGTCTCGCGGTGGCCGGGGGTGTGAAATTGAAAGGGTTGTTTTTCATGGATAAAACCTTGAATTCGAGACGGAAGTTATGATATAATTTATTTTTTGCTTTGATAAAGAATCAGGATATAATAATCATCCAGGCTTCTAAAGGCAAGGGCTTTTAACAGAGAGTAATGAAACTCGTTTCAATTAAGGGATTAGGAAAGAGAGGAAATCATGAAGATAAAACATATTGACCATATCGGTATTGCAGTTAAGGGGATTGAGCAGGCCGGCAAATTCTATACGGACATCCTGGGGCTCAAGATCGAAGATATCGAAAACGTGGCCGATCAGAAGGTGAATGTCGCATTTATTCCAATCACAGACAGCGAAGTGGAATTGTTAGAGTCCACCGAACCGGACGGGCCGGTTGCAAAATATATAAGTGCGCGGGGAGAGGGGGTGCAACACATTGCCTTTCGCGTTGAGGATATAGAGAAGACCCTTGAGGAACTGAAAGAAAAAGGGGTTCGACTTATCGATCAGGCGCCTCGAAAGGGGGCCGGGGGCGCAAGGATAGCCTTCATCCATCCGAAAGAAACCAACGGTGTCTTAGTGGAGATCTGCGAAAGGGATTAACAAAGGTCACAGGATCTCAAAAACGGTAGGTTATTAATCCGTGGGTCGTATCGTAGGGGGAAACGCTGACCTGAACTCGGTCACCAACCATAACCTTGGTCCGGTGTTTTTTCATCCTGCCGGAAAGCACACCCCTTATAGTGAGGTCATTGTCACACTGGATTTCCATAGTGCCGCCGCCGAGGACCTTGGCGACCACCCCTTCTAATTGAATTAAATCGTTTCGACTCAAAATGCTCCTTTCTCGGCATGGGTAGCCTAACCCGGTTAAATCGGATATGCAAAGTGAGGAATTGAAGGGAGTTTTTTCTAACCCTCAATCCCTAATCAAAAATCCTAACCTGAAATTTTCGACAACCATATCATTTTGTAGCCTTATGTCAATGAATTGTGCGAAGTTTTTTTACAGGCTATTCATTTTGGTTTATTCGGGTTACTATGAGCGATATATCAAAAAACCGTAACCTTTGAGCCTTGAACCTATGAACGACCACCATAAGACATATCTGACTTTCCGCTCTTTTACTATGGATGGGGGCAAAATCTCCCGGGAAAAGACCGACCTTACGGTGGAAACTCCCCTGCAAATCATAGTCAACGGTCAAAGCCATACCCTTATCATGTTTACACCCCAAGATATCAGGGAGCTGGCAATTGGTTTTGTTTTCACTGAAGGCCTGGTAAGTGATTTCAAAGAAATAAAGGACTGTAAAGTTTCTGGTGTCCGGGAAAAGGATGGTGAAGAGGCCATTGAAGCCCGCATAGAAATCGTCTCCAAAGGACCACTTCCCCTGGCGGCAAGCGGGAAAAGGGTTTCATATTCGAGTTGCGGCATTTGCGGGACTGAAAACTACAATCAAATGAAGACCGGATTGAAGCGAGTAAAGAGTGCCCACCGGTTTTCTATGGATATGCTGAAGGAGCTCCCGAACAGCCTGGAAGAGTTCCAACCCCTCTACACAAGGACAGGGGGCGCCCACGCAGCGGTCCTCTTTGACTCCAAGGGGGAGCAGATCGTTCATTGTGAAGACATGGGGCGCCACAACGCGTTAGACAAGGTAATAGGATCTACACTTATCAGGGGGATTTCCTCAGAAGACAAGGTGCTGGTTTCGAGCGGCCGTGCCAGCCTGGAAATGATACTTAAGACGGCAAGGGTCGGGTTTCCCGTCTTTGTTGCAATGTCCCGGCCGACCTCAAAGGCAGTAGAAGCGGCCAAATTTTACAACGTCACTTTAATAGATATGGCTAGAGATACCAATCGTATACACACCCATGTCCGCCGCATAGAAGGGTTTTAAGCTTTAAACCTATGAACCCCAACGAAAAGGTAAAAGACGTTTCTGGCGTTGTCTTGGCGGGCGGCAGAAGCAGTCGTTACAGGGAAAATAAGGCTTTGGCGCAAGTTCATGGTGTCCCTTTGATTGAAAGGGTTCTCAATGTGATGCGCCCTATCTTTAGCCACTTAATCATTATCACGAACACTCCGGATAAATATTCCTATCTCAAACTTCCCATGTACCAGGATATCATTAAAGACCTGGGGCCCTTAGGAGGGATTTATACAGGGTTAAGGGTGATCCCTGATAACGCAGGTTTTTTTGTCGCCTGTGACATGCCATTTCTCAACCAGGGACTGATCCGTCATATTGTTGAAATCAAGGCTGATTTTGATTTGGTCGTGCCGAGAATATCCGGATATATGGAGGCCCTTCATTCGCTTTATGGCAAGGGATGCGAGAGAAAGATTAAAGGCCTGATCAATTCAGGGATATACCAAGTATTCCGCTTTTTCAACGAAGTTTCGGTCCGGTATGTTGATGAAAATGAAGTCAGGATATTTGATCCTGACCTGAGGTCCTTTCTTAATATCAATAGACCTGAGGAGCTGAATAACTTTGACAACCCATCATGAGGTGGAATGATATATGACAGAATTAATACTTGCCGTAAGCCTCGCCGTTTCAATTTCGGCAGTGTGTTCTCTCTTAGAGGCGGTGCTCTATTCCGTGCCCACGAGACACATTGAGGCCATGATCCAAGCCGGAAAACCTGGAGGCAGAATATTGAAGAATTTGCGTCGCCATGTTGAGCGACCAATATCTGCTGTTCTATCCCTCAATACCATCGCCAATACTGCCGGAGCTGCCTTTGCCGGGGCTGCTGCAACCGCTGTTTTCGGGCATCAATGGCTTGGGTATTTTTCCGCCCTGTTCACTTTAGCCATTTTGCTGTTTTCGGAAATTATTCCCAAGACAGCGGGGGTAGTCTACGGGAGGTCCTTGGTTGCCGTAGTGGCCTATCCCCTGAAAGCACTTGTCTGGATCATGACGCCTGCCATATGGTTAAGCGGATTGGTGACACACCTGATAAGCCAGGGTAAACGCGAAGAAGCCATAACTTCTGAAGAGATCCAGCTCATGGCGCGTTTAAGTCGCCGGACCGGGGGCATTCTGTTTTACCAGGAACAGACCATAAGGAGGATTCTGACTCTCCAGGAGAAAATGGCCAAGGATGTGATGACGCCCAGGACCGTAATTTTTTCGCTTAGCAGGCACCTCACGCTACAGGAATCGATTGCAGCAGCCGGTGGATGGGAACACAGCCGGATACCTGTGTATGACCAGGGGATAGAGGACGTGGTGGGTGTCGTCCACACAAGGGAGATCTTGATTGCACTTTCGGAGGGGAATGAAGATAAGAGGTTGGCAGAACTGATGCGGCCGGTTCACTTTGTGGCCGAAACAGCCAGGTTAAATGAGGTATTGTCGGAGTTCTTAGAATTGAGACAGCATCTTTTTGCCGTCATAGACGAATACGGCGGGCTGTCCGGTCTCATTTCCTTAGAGGATATCTTAGAAGAGATCTTAGGAAGGGAGATTGTTGATGAATCGGATGAGGTGACCGATAAACGGGAATTTGC
>DAOVUP010000194.1 GCA_030632525.1 Desulfobacteraceae bacterium
CGATCCCAGCCAGTCTAAGAAAAACGTCTTGATCATATAGATCTGGTTCTCTGAAAGATCGCTGTAGCTGAGCCGATTCACGAACCGGGCAAATCTGGTTGTCAGGGTATCTGATGGCATTATGATTCACCTATGAAAGATGGCATTTCAGTTCCGCATGTGCAAACATATACGGAAGATCAAAACTTGACAGGAATGTCAAGCAAAAATCAGGAATGTCATTCACACAGGGATCCCGCCGCCCTTTAATCCTGTCAGATTCGAGCCAAATTCATTGACTTCCGGGAAATGTCCATTTAAAAACAGGTGCTGTTCCTTGTTTCATAAGGCCAGCGCAACAATCAATGGCTGACACGACCCCTTTCGGATGTCCCCAGGACGTATGAGTATAAAACGTAAATGTTTCGCAGGGGAATCCATTATGAAAGAAAAACTAAACTTTGATATATACATTAAAAAATAATTAAAAGATGCTGATATTAAAGACTATTTTGATAAGACCGACAGGTGAAAAATGTATACACTAAAAGACGTATTGGAAGCGAAAAATCTAGCCGTCATAGGGGCCTCTCAGGACCCCATGAAACCCGGGACTATGCTCCTCAAGGTCCTGAAGAATACCGGTTTCCAGGGTCAGATCGCCGGTGTCAACCCGAAGGCGGGGGAAATGTACGGCGTGCCTTTTTACCGCACCATTCACGAGATCCCCTTTCCGGTTGACCTCGCTACCCTGATTATTCCTCCCAAGGCAGTGGTTTCAGCCTTAGCCGATTGTGCTCGGGCAGGTGTAAAGGGCGTGGTAATCTCGTCCGAGGGGTTTGCAGAGTCAGGAAGTGAAGGGGCGCGGTATCAACAGGAGGTTGCCGCTATTCTCCGGTCCACCGGCATGCGCGGGTTTGGGCCCAATACCATGGGAATCGTAAACACCGCAACCGGTTTGACGACCGCTTACTTCTCTAACACCCGTATGTTGAGACCCGGGTCTATTGGATTTGCTGCGCAGTCCGGCATATTTGTGGGTGCACTGCTCCGATATCTCAGCTCATTTGAGGAATTCCGAATCTCAAAGGCGCTGGGTCTAGGCAATAAGGTGGATGTGGACGAATCAGATGTCCTTGCATATTTTCGGGAAGACAGACAGACCGAAATTGTGGGGCTCTATCTCGAGGATATTCGAGATGGGAGACGGTTCCTGGAGGAGGCCCGCAGGACCGTGGTGCAAAAGCCGGTGGTCCTGCTCAAAGGGGGGCGGACAGCGGCAGGGGCCCATGCCTCGGCCTCGCACACGGCAAGCCTCGCGGTTGACGATAAAGTGCTGGATGGGGTACTGCGTCAGGCGGGGGTCCTTCGCGTAGGGAACATCGATCAGCTTATGGCCGTCCTTATGGGTTTTCGATGTATGCCGCTGCCAAAGGGTGGACGTATCGCCCTGGTCACCTTCAGCGGCGCCCAGGCGATCATGAGCGTGGATACCGCTACGGATGAAGGGCTCAGCATGGCCCGGTTCGCAAATGAGACCCGGCAGGGGATTGCCAAAGTCATTTCCAGCCAGTCAAAGAGCATGAATCCGGTGGATATCTTTCCGGACATGATGGTCCACGGTTTTGAAAAAACATCCACCGAGATCCTCCGGGCCCTTTTGATGGATGACGGGGTAGACGGAATCATCTTTATCTCTTTTGCCATACCTGATGTTGAGGCTTATCGGCCGCTCGTTGAAGTGATTCAGGAAAATCTGAATAAGCCGGTGTTCTTTTCCCTGATAGGGGAACAAGAGGACATGGAGAAGTGTCGGGTATTTCTGGAAGGAAACAGGATCCCCATGTTCCTCCTTCCTGAAACAGGGGTTAAGGTCTTTTCCCACATGTGGCAATACGCCAGGATTGCCATGGACAAGGGGAGGCTCTAAGGGTCGATCTTGAACAATATCACTGAGGAGAAGTATCCTCTATCTCTTGTTTTTCCTTGCTTAGGAGCCTGACGCGGAGATTGCGAAAAATAGCCATTCTCGGACAGCCTTCCTAGGATCTTACATAATGTGTTTATCAGGCGAGCCTGTTCGGCGACGAATCACCTTGGTGCTGTAAGGGATGTTTTTGACACGTTTATTTTCTTTCTGTGATTGGGTTTGAAGTTCGATCATCCTCTTCAATTTGGCTTCAATCTTAGCCCTTTGTGACTCTTCCATTCTCGTTCTTTTCCTTTATATGAAGTTGTTAAGCCGGTCTAATCAAGCTATCTCGGTTCTTGTCTTGCTCCGAAAAACAATCGCAAAAATGTTCTCGAACATCAATAGTTTATCTGAGAAGTTCCTGGATTTCTTCCAAATGAAACGAAAAAGCAGGAAAAGGCAAATCAGATGAAGAAAAGCTGTTTTGAGCGGAGATAGCTGAATTTCTTAATCATACTGATAGCAAAACCGTATCTTTGATCTCTATTATATATCAGAGCTTTGATATATGCAAGTTAAAAATGCCGAAAATCGTATTAAGATCAGATTCTGCACATTTCCGTATCATTTCTATCTTATGCAACCAACCCACGCGGTTAGCGCAATTTGCATCGTAAAATTAGATAGTTGATAATGAGGCATGAGCAGATATTTCAGATAGAGGTGCCTTCCGTACATTTGAGAAAATCGAGGGTCTGGGCGGTCAAACAATCCTTTTATTTTCTGGTTTTGAATCAGCGGACATCAAAAGACATCACCACAGATCTGCGGTATCTAAAAATCGAGCTGAGGGTTCCAAAATAGACCCTGAAATTAACCTATGCTTAGCCTTTTCTCCAGACAAACCAAAAGACCAAAGCATGTCTTATGTCAACGGGCTGACCTCGGTTTTCCTTGTTAATGGGCAGGAAAAGGGGAAAACCCTAAGGTTTTCCCCAAATGCCAATAACGATGAAAGCGGGCATCAGAATAGACCGGAGGACTACGCCTTATTTGCTTTTATGGCCTTTAGTACATCTATGCTGCTCTTCAGCCCTTTGGAGTATCTGGCCATGCTGATGGCCATACCGGCCATCTGGGCCAGGGCCTGAATGAAATTCACGTCTTGAAGGGTGAACTCCCATTTTTCTGCGGTATAAACCCGCATGACCCCGATGTGTTTTCCGCCGGCCACGATGGGTACCGAAAGCATGGATGCTATCCCCTCTTTTTCAGCTTCCTGTGGATACTGGATTCTGGGATCATCACTCACATCGTATATGGCCACCGGCCCCTCCTCAATGGATTCCGCGATGGACTTGAGCGCGCTCAATGGGCCTTTGTTTTTGTATTCATCACTGAGCCCAAAGGATGCCGCCAGTTCCAGTTCATCGGTTTTTCGATTGAGGAGAAAGAGTGCACAGGCTTTTACGTCAAGGGCCGTTTTGACGCTGTCAACAGTGATTAAAACGATTTCTTCAGGATCTTTTGAATGGGAAATGGCTTTGGTAATCTTGAGCAGGGTTTCATAGTTGATGATTTGTTTTTCCATGGCTTCCCTCCTTTTTTGTGGCATGTTGCAGGTTAATTGGGAAAACGCTCTTGAACAACATTGTGGCCCTGTTAAAAAGGAAGCATTATTTGATTTTGAAGTCAATTATGAATAATCGTGTCAAGCCTGTCAATGGAAAAACGGTTTATTCAGAAATTCTACAGTTGAAAGAATCAAGCGTAGATTTGATGATCCCTGTACTCTAATCGAGATGTGAGAGCTATTGTTCTGAAATCATGCCGTTTTTGCGTGAAATCATCTCCCAGGGTGCTGGCGGGGAGATACCAGGTACCACAACATCTTGAACTATATGCCGCCCGATTTTATATGCTCTTACCCTTGACACACAAATCCATTTCTGCTTATGCTACTCTACCAAATAGGAGGTTCTTATCGCTTCATTTTGTTTCGGATCTCTTACAAAAGCTTTCGGGGTGGATGACACGATTTTTTTATTCGAAGATCTTGAATTACTACCGAAGCTGCATAGCAACGCTTGGAGCACCAAAAAAGATGTTAATTTCAAATTTTATGGTAGTGGACTTCAATGGATAAGGTTATTTCAATTATCATATCAGCGTCTTTTTCTCTCGTAATGTATCTGGGTTTTGTGGTCGCCTTAAGAAGCGAGAGAGTTAGAGGCTATATGCGCAGACATTGGTATTACCACCCAAATGCAATCTGTGTCTGGAGAGTATTCATCGGTCTGGCA
>DAOVUP010000020.1 GCA_030632525.1 Desulfobacteraceae bacterium
ATCATCAACTCCTTTAATTCGTCTCGCAATGTGTCTGAGTGGACCCTCATGATCCACCCCTCAGAAAAGGGGGCATCATTGGCCAACCCCCCCTCGGCCCTGAGTCTCGGGTTGATGGAGGTGACAACGCCGCTCACCGGGGAAAGGACTTTTGCCGTCTGTTCCCGCCTAAACGCTCTTGTATCCGCCCTCCCCTGTCTGATCTCTTTGCCGACAAGGGGAGACTCAATTCTATCGAAAGGCCCCAAGACCCGAAGGGCAAACTCGTCTATACCGATCCTTACGGATGAGCCCTCTTCCACCTTTACCCAGGCGTGGCCCCGGTGGAAATAATACCCCTGGGGTACCCTGAACCCTTTTATGTTGAGTTCGTCAAAAGGCCTGACAACCGCATGATCAGAGGACTCGGCGGGAAAAAATTGATCAAAGTCACAACTGCCGCAGCGGTATTCGTGGGTGCATGCCTTGAAGTTGATACGCTGTTTCATATGGTGTAGGCAGGGCCGCCTGGATACAGGGAGTGATAGCAGTTTATTTTTCCAAGGGATTATTTCACCTCGTTTTCCTTTGGGTGTTGTACCACCCTGTCTCAACCTGTTGTTTTCCTCGGCTGTTCGCACCATATTCCTGTCGAAACGACACCCGGGACAATCATAATCCCATCTGCACTCTTTCTTGCCGACAACTCCTGCCTGCATCCATATGCAAGGGTGAAGACCTTGATTTGCCTCTATATGCAATAGACCGGTTTCCATATTTAGCCCTCTCTTCTCTCAGGTACTCCTTTTTTATTTTTTATTTGGCTTTCAGGAAGGTCTTGGTCAATCTGGCCCATCCTAAATCGGGGAGATTCCCGAATATGTCTTCCGCCAAATAACCACCGTCTGCAGGTAGCGGACCTGAAACATCTTCTATCATGCCCTCAAGTATTTTCACCTCTGTGTTCATCCATTCGAAACTTTCAGCATCAGCCATGAGTTTTTTTGCTGCGCCCTTGATATCGGGAGTATGGACCATGAAAAGCCATCCCTCTTCATAGGGTTTATGTCTGGCCAATTGAGGTCTCTCTCTCAACCCGGAATTGACTTCCATAATCACCCCATCCACAGGTGAAAGAACGTCGGCCCTGTTCGCGGTTCGTTTAAGACCCCAGCCCACATTCCCTCTGTCAAGCTCTTTTCCCATCAGGGGAAGGTCAAAGGCATCGGCCCCGCCCAAGAGTTTTTGGGAGAAATCATCCATGCCGACCCGGACGCACCCACCGCTCTCGATCCTTATCCAGGTATGCCCGTTGTGGAAATAGTACCCCTTTGGGACCTTGAAGCCTTTGATCTCCTCGACTTCATGGACTCTGCTCCCCGTCTTTGTTGTCCACACATCTTCGAAGAACTGGTCAAAATCACACTTGGAGCATTCATAATCGTATGCACAGGCCCTTTTGGCGATCCTGTTGGTCAGGCTGTGCCTGCAGACCCTGTCCAGCCCCTCTCTCCTTTTCATTGCCTCCTGCCAGGGCATCTGATTCCCCTTTTCCACCCTCTTTTCCATTCCCAGGTCGTATTTACAGGTGGTGCAGTCATAAAAGTTATTGCAGTTTTTGAATTCTACGGCACCCGCCTGCATCCATATACAGGGATTGGCGGCCTTGGCATGCTTATCCGGTTTCACCATCCAGACCTGTCCGCCCAATACCGCTCCAATCCCGGTCTTGGTTTCCAGGTCTCTATCACTCCCTTTTCTGTAGGATGATCCGTACCCCACATGGCTCCTTCTCTCTTCATCCCTTTTCTGTGCCATTTTTCTCTCTCCTTAAGTTTTGATTTTAAGTCTTTGTCCTGTTTCTAAGAGCAAGGACTATGCCATGTTGAAGAAAGCACCTGCGATAAAACGGAGTAAGTATTTAAGATGACTAAAGATGAGTCCTGACATACCTCTTTCGGACAACTGATCGGAACGTCCTGACAGAGGTTGGGGAAATGCCGGAATATTCAACAGTACCAGAAAATATCGCATCTATTCGTGCTTGAAAATATCATTAGTTTTTTATTTTCAGGCAGTTACATAAATGTAGGGATTTCCGCCATCAATGTTGCAATTTCCAGCAGGTTTTTTCGGGGCATACTGCTTGGGGAGTGGTACGGCAATATTAAGGTATTGCCCTGGATCGTGGGGTTTTTTTCCTTGAATTTGTCGAAGATTGCTCATAATATGCGTTGAAAATAAAACCCATGAGCTGGAAAGTGAAATCCGTGAACAGAAAATATTCTACTATCATATTAAATCCTTTGGAATCGAAGATCTTGAGATGGCTATAGCCAATGCTGTCAACGGATCATCTCATTAACTCGGAGGTTGAGATCATGCAGTTAAAGGAAAAGATCGCTGCTAAAAAATTCGTTGTCTTAGGAGAATTTGAGCCCCCCAAGGGGGCTGATTTTTCCTCCTTCCTTAAGAATGTCAACCTTATAAGGGGGCGTGTGGACGCCTTTGTCGTACCTGAAATGGCAAATGCCGTTTTAAAAGCAAGTTCCTTGGGGGGGTGTGCATTCCTTGAAAGAGAAGGGATTGGGGCAGTTCTTCAGGTTTGTTGCCGGGACAGGAATCGTTTGGCGCTTCAGGCAGACATCTTATCAGCAGGGGCCTTGGGCGTTAAGAATATTATGGGTGTGACAGGCGTTGATATAAGTTACGGGGACCACCCTCATGCAAGGACAGTCAATGATCTCGACATCCTGGAACTCCTTGACACAATAAACAAAATTCAAGGCGGTAAAGACCTGGCGGGTGTTGATCTGAGAGGTACACCGCAGTTCTGTGTGGGTTCAACTGTTAATACAGGCGCGTCAGGGGGTCTCCTGGAGATAGAATTGGAGAATATTGACAAGAAGATAGATTTAGGGGTCGAGTATCTCGTTACAAACCCTGTGTTTGATTTGCGCCGATTCCAGCAGTTTGTCAAACGGATGGATACTGAAAGGGTTGCCGTGATCCCCACGGTGCTCCTCCTTAAATCGGCTGGAATGGCGCGCTACATAGACAGAAATGTTAAGGGGATCTCGATCCCCGCCGAAATGATCCGAGACATTCAGAAGGCCGCAGATAAGTCGAAGGAATGTATCAGGATAGCCGGGGAAACCATAAACCGCTTAAAAGATATAGGCATGGCCGGGGTCCTGATATCCACTGTTGGTTGGGAGGATAGGCTCCCGCAGATTTTGGATATGGCGAAACTATAGGACTGAAAGGAACCGTATAATGTCAGGGAGTGATCCGAGGAAGTTGTCAGGTTCGGTTATGGTAGTAGGAGGGGGTATTGCCGGTATGCAGTCCGCACTGGATCTCGCAAACTCCGGATATTACGTGCATCTTGTCGAGAGTTCATCGGCCATCGGCGGGATCATGTCTGAATTGGACAAGACCTTTCCCACCAATGACTGCGCAATGTGAATTATCTCACCGAAACTGGTCGAGGTCGGCCGGCATCTGAACATTAATCTGATCACCTGTTCAGAGGTGGAGAAGGTTGATGGCTACAAGGGAAATTTCAAGGTAACTGTACGTAAGTCCCCGCGATACATTGATGAATCCATGTGCACTGCGTGCGGGGATTGCACCACTGTATGTCCAGTGGTCTTGCCCAACGAGTATGACCAGGGTTTAAGCGACAGGAAGGCTGCTTATAAAAAATACGCTCAGGCCATACCCGGTGCCTTTGCCATACAGAAGAGAGATAAGGCGCCTTGCCGCCTGGCCTGCCCGGCCGGGCTCAATGTACAGGGGTATGTGCAAATGGTGGGCGAGGGAAAGTATGAGGAGGCCTTGAAGATCATAATGGAGGACCTCCCCCTGCCCGGAGTGCTCGGCAGGATATGCCCCCATGGCTGTGAAAACGCCTGCCGGCGGTGCGATGTGGACCAGCCTGTCGCAATCCGCGACTTGAAGCGTTTAGCTGCAGATCAGTTCGACCCTCGAGAGATCAATGTTGAGTGTCAGGACCGGCGGAAGGAGAAGGTGGCCATCATCGGTTCAGGCCCTTCCGGCCTTTCCGCCGCCTATCACTTAGCCAAGAAAGGTATCTTATCCACAATCTTTGAAGCGCTCCCCAAACCCGGCGGAATGTTGCGGGTGGGTATCCCGGAGCACCGACTCCCACGAGACGTCCTTGACCAAGAGATTGAGCTTATTACCAATTTAGGGGTCCAGATCAAGACAAACACTCCCCTCAGCGCGGAATTGACCGTAGATAACCTTTTGGATGATGGCTACAAAGCAGTCTACTTAGCCATGGGCGCCCACAAAGGGATCGAGCTTGGCATCCCGGGCGAAACCGTCAAAGGGGTCAGGCAGGGTGTTGATTTTCTGAGGGAGTTGAATCTATCCGGAAAGGCCCCGGTAGGGAAGAGAATGGCTGTAATAGGCGGGGGAAACGTGGCCATAGATGTAGCCCGCTCCGCGGTCCGTCTCGGTGCGGAAGAGGTAAACATCATATACCGGAGGACCCGTGCGGAGATGCCGGCCTGGGAGGAGGAGATTCAGGCGGCAGAAGAAGAGGGGTCTAAGATAACCTATCTTTCCGCTCCCCAAGAGATACTTACCCAAGATGGAGAAATCGTAGGGCTCAGGTGTATCCGCATGGAGCTTGGCGAACCCGATTCATCTGGGAGGAAACGGCCAATACCCGTTCCCGGAAGCGAATATGACATAGAGATCGACCAACTTATCCCAGCCATCGGCCAGAGGGCCGATCTATCTGCTATTGAAGATATGGAAGGGCTTGATTTTTCGCGGTGGGGGACAATTGAGGTGGATCCGGTTACCTATGCTACCAACCGCGATGGTATCTTTGCAGGCGGGGATATCCAGACCGGCCCGTGGGTTGCCATCGGCGCCATCGCTGCCGGCAGAGAGGCGGCAGAATCGATTGTCCGATATTTAGACGGCATGGATATGGCTGAAGGCCGGGAACCCATTTCAAACGAAGATCCTGTATATCGTCCTATTCCTGGAGATACCCCAACCCAACCGAGGGCAAAAATGCCCGAACTCCCAGTGGAAAAGAGGAGGGCGGTCTTTGACGAGGTGGAGCTGGGATATGAAGAGGAGACCGGAAAAAAAGAGGCCGGCCGCTGTCTCAATTGCGGATACTGCTGTGAATGTTTTCAGTGTGTGGAGGTCTGCGGCCCGGGCGCTGTGAGCAGGGAAACACACACAGAGCGACCTGAAACCATCAGCCTGAATGTGGGGTCCATCATATTGTCTCCAGGTTTCCGTCCCTTTGACCCTTCAAGATTCGAGACCTACAATTACGCAAAGCTCCCAAACGTGATCACCTCCATGGAGTTTGAGAGGATTCTCTCTGCCTCAGGTCCTACAATGGGCCACTTGGTGAGACCTTCCGATGAAAAAGAACCAAAAAAGATCGCGTGGCTCCAGTGTATTGGTTCTAGAGATGTAAACAGATGTGATCATCCCTATTGTTCGTCTGTCTGCTGTATGTACGCCATCAAGGAATCTGTTATCGCAAAGGAACACGCCGGAAGCGATCTGGATTGCGCAATTTTCTTCATGGATATGCGGACCCATGGCAAAGACTTTGAGATCTATTATGACAACGCCAAAGAAAAACAGGGGGTTCGTTTTATTCGTTCCAGAGTGCATACAATAGATCCGGTTGAGGAAAGTGATGATCTCTCATTGAAATACGCCACCGAAGATGGGGAGTTCAAAGAAGAGCGCTTTGACATGGTGGTCCTTTCAGTAGGTATAGAAACAGCACCGGATGTAATGGAACTTGCGGAAAACCTGGGGCTTGATCTCGGGGAGGAAGGATTCTGTCAAACAGAAAGCTTTTATCCCGTAACCACGTCAAAGGAAGGGGTTTATGTTTGCGGCGCTTTTCAGGGCCCGAAGGACATACCCCAGTCGATCATGGAAGCCAGTGCAGCAGCCTGCGCAGCGGGTACGGATCTCAGTGACGTCAGGGGATCAGATACCAGGATAAAAGAGATTCCGGAAGAAATGGACGTTTCAGATGTTGAGCCTAAGGTCGGGATCTTTATATGCAACTGTGGGATCAACATAGGTGGTGTGGTAGATGTCCCCGGTTTAGCCGAGTATGCCTCTACCCTGCCAAATGTTGTGTTTACGGATCAAAATCTCTTCACCTGCTCCCAGGATACCCAGGAAAAGATGAAAGAGGTCCTCAAAGAACATGGTGTTAACCGGGTGGTGGTAGCCGCCTGTTCCCCGACCACCCACGAAGCCCTGTTTCAGGACAGCCTCCAGGACTGCGGTCTCAACAAGTACCTTTTTGAGATGGCCAATATCAGAAACCAGGACTCATGGGTCCACAGCGACGACCCGGCCTCGGCAACGGATAAGGCCAAGGATCTTGTCAGGATGGCCGTGGCCAGGGCATCTCTGCTGGAACCGCTTACTGCAAAAACCATATCCGTAAACAAGCGCGCCCTGGTGATTGGAGGGGGAGTGTCCGGGATGAGTGCGGCCCTGAACGTGGCCGATCAGGGCTTTGAAACGGTCATCGTTGAAAAGGAGGCCCAGTTGGGCGGTCTTGCCAAAGAATTGACTCACACCATCGAGGGCGCAGATGTCCAGGAACACCTTTTTGAACTGATGGAGAGGATTGAAAGACATGAAAAGATCCAGGTATTGACCGAATCCCTCATTGTAGGATTCAGCGGGTTCAAGGGGAATTTCACTACCGAAATCATGGTTGGCCCCGGAATGTATGAAAGAAAAATCGATCATGGTGTGGTCATATTGGCCACAGGGGCCAATGAATACACCCCGAACGATTTTCTGTACGGTGAAGATAGCAGGGTCATGACTCAGATGGATTTAGATAGGCAGCTCGACGAGAAAGGGGCCGAAGATCTTCAGCACGTGGTCATGATCCAGTGTGTGGGCTCAAGAAACGAAGACTACCGCAACTGCTCCCGGATCTGCTGCCAGGCCGCAATCAAAAACGCACTCCATGTTAAGAAGCTCAATCCGGAGGCAAGTGTGTACATCCTTTACAGGGATATTCGGACATACGGTCTCTTAGAGGAATATTACAGGGAGGCCAGACAGCAAGGAGTCCTCTTTTTTAGGTTTGACCGCGACCAACCTCCTGAGGTGAAATCTTCTGAGGAAGGTCTCATGGTAAGTTTCAGGGACCATGTCCTTCAGAGAGACATAAGAATATCTGCTGATATCCTCGCCCTGAGCGTCGGCATGCGGGCAGAGGACACAGAGGAATTAGCTTCCATCCTGAAGGTGGCGCGGAACCAGGACGGGTACTTTATGGAGGCCCACGTCAAATTGAGACCCGTGGACATGGCAAACGATGCCTTCTTTGTATGCGGAACGGCACACAGCCCAAAGCTGGTTTCAGAATCCATAGCCCAGGCCATGGCCGCTGCATCACGGGCCGTAACCTTTCTCTCCCAGTCAGAGATCACCCTCTCGGTGGTGACTGCCAAAGTGGATCAGGAGAGATGTGCCTCTTGCCTGATATGTGTCCGCTCCTGCCCTTATGACGTACCTAAGATCAACGAAGACGGGGTGAGCGAAATCGATCCTGCCCTGTGCCGGGGCTGCGGGGTCTGCGCGGCCGAGTGCCCGGCCAAGGTTATTGAGTTGAACTGGTATGAAGATGATCAGGTCATGAGCAAAGTGGATGCTTTATTAGAGGGAGTGTTATGATGGAAAGATTCGAACCGATTATTATTGCGTTTTGCTGTCAGTTCTGAGGATATAGCGCCGCGGACCTGGCAGGTTCCATGCGTCTTCAATATCCCAGCAACATTAATATCATCAAACTTCCCTGCACCGGGAAAATTGATCTCATCCATCTCCTCAGGTCCTTTGAGAAAGGGGCCGATGGCGTTTATGTGGTGGGCTGTCTGGAAGGAGCATGTCAGTTCACCAGTGGGAACATCAGGGCCCGTAAAAGAGTTGAACAGGCCCAGGAGATCCTGGAAAAAATTGGGGTCGGAGGAGAGAGAGTGCAGATGTTTAATCTCTCCTCAAGTGAGGCACCCCATTTCGTCCAGGTCGCCGTGGAGATGACTGAAAAAATAAGAGATATGGGACCAAATCCGATCAAAACAGCCATGCAGAAGGCAGCATAATGGTAGTGTTGAGTGGTCAAATGGTTGAGTGGTTGAGTTGCCGAGAAAACGTCCTGTTCTGAAAATCCCGGAATGGTCCTCGCTTAAAAGGGAGTCTCTGAACTCCCCACTCAACTACTCAACTGACTCAACTACTTAACCCATTCAAAAGAGGAGGATATATCATATGATCGTTGCAAACAAAAAGCCTATTGAGGAGATTATCGATATGGTAAAGGGCTACCGGAAACTCCTCATTTTAGGCTGCAATGAGTGCGTCACCGTTTGTGAAGCCGGAGGGAAGAAGGAGGTCGCTGTTTTGGCCTCGGCGCTACGCATGTACTTCATGAACGAGGGGACAAAGATAGAGATAGACGAGGTCACATTAGAAAGACAGTGTGATCACGAATACTTGGAGGAAATCCGGAACAGCATGGATCAATACGACGCTGTTGTTTCCTTGGCCTGTGGGGTCGGGGTTCAGTTCATGGCCGAAAAATACTTTGGCAGCCCCATCTATCCTGGAGTCAACACCTGTTTTATGGGGGTGACTGAAGAGCGGGGTGTGTGGAGCGAACGTTGTCAAGGGTGCGGACAATGCATCTTGGATAGAACCGCCGGCATCTGTCCCATATCCCGGTGCGCCAAGAGACTTCTCAACGGCCCCTGCGGTGGTTCTACAAAAGGGAAATGTGAAATAAGTAAAGATCTGGATTGTGCGTGGCAAATTATTATTGACCGCCTGAAAGAGCTTGACAGGTTAGACGATTATGAAGAAATAGCTCCGATCAAAGACTGGTCAACAGAACGGGCCGGGGGCCCCAGAAAAGTGGTCAGGGAGGATGTGAGACAATGAGCACTAAAACACCGAGCAGGCTTGAAAAAATCCTTGATTCAGGACAATTGGCAGTCACATCAGAGTGCGGACCTCCGAGAGGGAGTGATCCTGAAGCGATCACCAAGAAGGCTGAAATAATCAAAGACCACGTGGATGCCATCAACATCACCGATAATCAGACCAGCGTGACCCGTCTTTCCAGTCTGGCCGCCTGTATCCATCTCAAACTGATGGGGATTGAGTCAACGCTGCAAATGGTGGTCCGGGACAGGAACCGGATCGCCTTGCAGAGCGATATCCTCGGGGCCGCATCGTTTGACATTCATAATATCCTCTGTCTATCAGGGGATCACCAGATGTTCGGAGACTCTCCACAGGGACAGAATGTCTTTGACCTGGACTCCATGCAGCTGATTCAAACCGTGAGATTGATGCGAGATGAAGGCAAATTCTTAGGGGGGGACGATATTAAGCGACCGCCACAGATGTTTGTGGGGGCAGCAGCCAACCCATTTGCAGATCCCTTTGAAATCAGGGTCCCCCGTTTGGCAAAAAAAATCGCTGCAGGCGTGGAGTTTATTCAGACCCAGTGTATATATAATTTAGACAAATTTGAGCTTTGGATGAAGGAGGCCCGTGATCGGGGGCTTCACGAAAAGGTCTATATCCTGGCCGGGGTGACCCCTTTTAAATCAGCAGGGATGGCCAAATATATGAAAAACCGTGTTCCCGGGATGGACGTACCTGATGAAGTAGTCAAGAGAATGGCCGGCGTGCCCAAAGAAAACCAGCCCGAAGAAGGAATTGACATATGCGTTGAAACCATCCAGCGGTTGAAGGAATGCGAGGGAGTGA